>JAQUZH010000040.1 GCA_028691445.1 Bacteroidales bacterium
TTAAGCGCATAGCGATTGATGGTAAAGTCGCTGGACTTTTTACTGATCTGATCAATCAAAATACTGCCATTGTTACTTCCCATGCCCCATAAGAGTTGCACGGCTCCTCGTTCGTATCTCGCATCCGTAAAGGCGGTCTCCGCCCCTCCTTGCCAACTCTTTCCGTCGGAAGAACATTCAAAGAGTATCTGAGTTCCAAAGGTTACCGCGCGATACCAACAGGCTGAGTTGGATGGCACGACAAACCGGCTTGTATAGTTGCTCTTTTCTGTAATGCCTTCTGCCGTTGCTATATAGGTGCGCAATGTAACGGTATTGTCTGCATTGTTTTCAGCGACAAACAGGTAGCCTTGTTTCATGCCTGTAGCGTAGTTGCAGCTGTCTGACCCACGCATCAGAATAGCGGTCTTGTTGCCTGCTGTGCCATAGCCTTTCCAGGTGATGGAAGAGTTATAGGGTGCAACTGAATAGAGATCCAGATCGGCTACACCGGTGTTGTTGGTTGAGCCATTGGTATAGCTCTTGAAACAATGAGGGGTCGTAGCTTCTTGTTCGCATTGAACAATGCCGGCACTTCCGCTTTGTACGGTTATCATCTCGGCCACCGGGGTGGTAGCTTCTGTTGAAGTGCTGTCTTGTTCGAAGGTGTAATCAGACAGGTTATCCGATTGTTCCACTACGATGTGATCAAAATAGATTCCTTTGTTGTTGATTCCTCTGGATTTGCGACGCAATTCAATAACACTCTTTCCGGCTTTTAAATCGACTGTGAAAGAAGCGTTTCGCCAAACGGACACGGAGGCTGTCTTGGCAAATTCCGGGGTTGCAGAGGATATGCTGTTCACAAAACAATCGATGTTGTTGATCAGGTCATAGGGCGCTGAGTAACGAATCTGAACGCGGTATTTGCCTGCTCTCGGCACGGAGATGGTGTCGCGGATGCTGGCTGTCGAACCGGTGCCGAAGTCCATATACCCCTGACCTGTATAGTTTGACACTCCGGTGTTGACACCGTTGGTCTTGCAAGAAGCGACATTTTTATAATCGAAACATTCTGCTTCGTATTGATGTGGTCCTGTATAGACCGGTGGTGCTGCCGGAGTAATGATGGTTGCTTCGATATAGTCGGTCAGACGATCAGTGCCTGCGCCGGCAATGTTGGTCACTTCTATATCCAACGGACCATTGTGCTTCACGGTTATTGTATAGATACCGTCTGCCAGAATGCTTGTCACCTTACTGGCCGAGTGTTTAGCTCTGTCTTTCCAGGTAAGCACAGGTTCAGACTGACAGCCATATACCCGGATGGTATCTGTCTTGAGAACGGTCACATCAGTACGGTAATTCGTGAGATAGAACGTCAGCTTATCGGCATATTCTTTCATCACTCCCATCGTAAATTGAGAATAGAACAGATCGACACGATCGCAAGTGTTGTATTTGAAAGGGATGGTACCGGTAGCAATCTTATTTTCATCCATATAGGGATTGTAGGTCATCCAGGTGTTGTCCATCCGGTCGGCAAAGATATCGCCGGTATATTGCTCGGGAAAGAGCGTATCAAACTCATTGACCTTGGCATCTACCGTTTTCCAGCGGGTTGCATATTGTGTCTTCTTCACCTGCACCTGAAATGTTTTCGCCAAACTGTCGGCCAGTGTGTAGACTGTCGGAATGGTCGGATAGCGTCCGGTCTTTTTAAACCAGGTGGTGTTGTACTGCATCTGTTTGCCGTCCATATTGTACAAACCGTCGAAGAGACTGCCGGGTGTGGCATACTTCTCCCAATCGCCACCAGAAGATAGATTATTGACAATGACTACTTTGGTGCGGTCGATAACCTCTTTACGGCTCGGTATGCGCACGGTCTTGTCCAGGATCTTGCGAAAGATATCAATGCTGATGTTGTTATATTGTGGGAAATAGCCCCAGCGACGCGTGGTATAACCATCGGCAGTGGTCGTTGCGGAGAGTTCGCGTACGTCTTGTTGCCAGATAAGCTCCGGACCGTCGGTAACCGTTTGCCCCGTCAGCATCATGTGACTCAACACAGGGATCGCTCCTGATGCTTCGGGAAACTTGGAGGTGCGGTTTTCATTTTCCCATCCGCATTGGTCAAAACGGATACCATACGTACCGGCATAACCGGAAACAAAGGAACCAAAGCAGACACTTTCGTTGTCATAGAAACAGTTGGCTGAGGTAAATTTCTCACATATCATAAGGTGCTCGGAATTATTTTTGCAGATGGCTGCAAAGTCAGGGAAACGTTTCATCATGGCCAGCGGATTGAGGCTTGCTCCATACCATTCGCCACAGAAGCTGATAATGAGATAACCACCGTATTTGTCGGAGAGCTTCATCAGATCAACGAAATGGGCGATGCGCTCTGGGAAAGAACAGGAAAAACGATCGTCAAAACCCCAAAACTGTTCGGCGTAGTTCCAACCGATGAAGTTGGGATACTCGCGATAAAACTCTTCATAAACGCTTAAGTCTGTTTCGGAAAAATGCGAAAAGCCACCACTGGCGCATTGTACAGTTGCCCACATGCCGTTCTCGGCACAGACACGCAGCCATGAACGGGCTGTTTCATAACCGTAGGTCACAATATTAAACTTTCCCGTATTGGTGTCGTGTGAAATGGATAAGGAGATATTCATCACCACATACGGACGAATATCCTTTGGGATCAGGTCTATTACTTTCTGTGGATCGGGCCAGTTCCACGTATCAATGTGCATCAGCCACATAGGTTGCTCGGGTGAGATGGGACGACGCATCGGTACTTTTGTTTGAGAAAAGAGATTGATCTGACACATGGTAAGGAAGAGTATTAGTAAAGCTAATCTCCTTACATTCTTCAAAACAGGATTTAAATCATTCATTGTACAAATTGGTTAATAATAAAAAACTGATAAGAGAATCCGTTTAAGAAGGTCGATTCTCTTATCAGTGCAAAAATATCTAACTTATACTAAAGTACGCGATTGGAATGAAACAGATCGTTTCATCTACGTTACATCATGCGATTATTCGTGCGTTGTAGGTTAGAACACCGGTTTGATCGCTTCCGACGAAGGGGCATTTCCTTCCACATAGGGCCAGTCGTTTTTCCATTGTACTTTGTCTAACATCAAGACCCGACCGTTGTAATTCTTTACTGAATAGCCGTGATACATGATCCAGTCCTGTCCGTCATTGTCTGTTACAATCTCTGCATTATGCCCTACTCCTTTAAAGAAGTCATTTCCTTGAATAAGAACATCATAATTATTGTCCATCATCGATCCGCCCTGCTTATTTACGTAAGGCCCGAACAAACTCGTTGAACGTCCGTATACAGTTTTGTACGTACTTTTCAAGCCTTCGCAACAGCTGCCCCAAGATCCAAAGAAGTAATAATAACCGTTACGCTTGTGAATGTAAGATGCCTCAAAAGCTGTACCGGCAATTTGTTGTTTGACAGCTCCCGGTTGAATGGCGAGTCCGTCTTCCGTTAGTTCGATCGCATAGATGCCATTGAAACTTCCCCAAACAAGATAGTTCTTACCATTGTCGGATATAAAGAACTGATCAATGGAGTTATGCACCCCAATCTCATTGCTGCGAAAGAGCTTGCCTTTATCCACAAATGGACCTTCCGGGCCATTGGAAATAGCCACACCAATGCCGCAGGTCTCTCCGCCGCCCCATACGGACATCGAATAATAGAGCACGTATTTACCGTTGATATAATTAATATCAGGAGCCCATAAGCCGCCATTTTTCTCAAATGTAGGACGGGTGGCATCGGTAAAGGCAGTGCCAACTTGTTCCCATTTGATAAGGTCTTTGGAGCGGAAAATCGGTGTGTTGCGTATATCTTCAGTGGCATACAGATAGAAATTACCATTGTGCGCCTTGATGATTGTAGGATCAGGCAAGCTACGGTTAACGACCGGGTTACGGTAAACCAGACTAGGATCGGCGGTTTGCTTTACAGATAGTTGTTTGGTGATCGTCTTATCGGCATCCTGTATGGTGACAACTGCCGAACGACTGGGTTCTGTCTTCGCGGGATTACCTGCTATGGAGAGGTAAAGAGCATTTGATTTGGCATTGGCATTGTCTTCGATATTTTGCGAAACTTCATTAATCCAGCTTTCAGAAGTTGATACAGTATAATCAACATTACTCATTACATCAATACAGATCACTGTGTCTGTGTAGTTTGTTTCGAGAGCTTTTACGGATGTCAGAATGTGAGGTGCCTTGACTGTGGGAAGTTTCTTTTGTGCAGAAACCGGCAACAAGGTAAATAACAGCAGCCCACAAAGAGCATTTTCCTTTTTCATAGTTTTTATATTTGAATTCTTATTGTTACAATGCTACTTTGAAGCTCTTGTCAGCTATCCTGATCAGATAGGTATGACTGGCAGGCACATGGATACGGATTGCATCGTTAGTGGCTTTTGTTGTTGTGACCAAAGTGCCGGATTCGGTATAGACTGATATCTGTTCACCGGGATCGGCTCCTTCCATGACGATGGCTTCACCTTCCGTGTAAACCTTGATCGTACTTGCCTGCGACTGAGATATGGAAGCTATTACTTCCTCTATTATTGTGAATTCGCTCCACCCGAAAGCTGTTTTGTAGGCAGTTGATGAACCGATGGGTACATAGAGCGTACAGGTTGATTTATCTATGCCGTTCAACGAGCTATAATAAGTCAGCGGAGGAGTTGGATTCTTAGAATGGATTTCATTCAAATCCAGACAATTGGCAAAGGCATTATCTTCGATGGAAGTGACATTTTCAGGAAGGGTGATAGAGGTTATACCACTACCAGAAAAGGCTGAAGAGCCAATGACTGTGACTTTATCTGGGATGAGGATGGATGTTAAGGCTTTGCAATTCCCAAAAGAATAACCGCCAACCGAAGATATATTTTCAGGAAGAGTGACGGATGATAAGTTGATACAATTGGCAAAGATACCCCCACCAACCGAAGTCACACTATTAGGAATGATGATGGATGTTAAGCTGCTGCAACCAGCAAAAGCCGAGATGTCAATAGATGTAAGACTTTCAGGAAGAATGATGCTTGTTAAGTGATTGCAACTTTTAAAGGTTTCATCGCCAATGTAAGAGACACTTTTTCCTAAAGTGACAGATGTCAATGCACTACAACCGGAAAAAGCGCTGTTTCTAATTGTCGTGACTTTATCAGGAATGACGATGGATGTTAAACTGCTACAATTTTCAAATACTTCATCAGATATTAAAGTAAGCTTATCTGAGAGAATAATCGATTTCAAACCGGTACATCCGTAAAAAGCACTTGATTCAAGTAAAGTAACACTATTGGGAAGTGTGATCGTTGTTAATCCACTGCAATTACGGAAAGCTGACCCACCGATAGAAGTGAGACTATCCGGAAAAGTGAGGGATGTTATTCCACTGCAATTCTCAAAGGCGCACCCTCCTATTGATCTGACACTTTCTGGCAGGATAACGGAGGTCAATCCACTACAACCAGAAAAGAGATATTCAGCAAGACCAGATACACTTTCAGGAATCGCGAAGGATGTTAAACCGGTGCATCCGGAAAAAGCCGCTTCACCAATCGAAGTCACACTATTGGGGATTGTGAGAGATGTGAAACCTGTACAGCCGGCAAAAGCTGAACCACCAATAGAAGTCACGCTGTTAGGGAATGTGAGGGATGTTAAGCCAGTGCATCCGGCAAATGCGCCATCACCGATGGAAGTCACACTATTAGGTATTGTTAGAGATGTGAAACCTGTACAGCTGGCAAAAGCTGAACCACCAATAGAAGTCACACTGTTAGGGATTGTGACAGATGTTAAGCCTTTACAGTCAATAAAAGCTTTTGGGCCGATGGAAGTAACACTGCCCGGAATGTCGTAATGGGTCGATTTGGCGTAGGGGAAGGATATTAAAATTGTTTTATCATAATTAAACAACACGCCGTCTGATTGGCTGAAGCTGGTATTTCCTTCGGATACTTGAAATTCTGTTAATCCGGTGCAACTTGAAAAGGCTGAAGCATCCATAGAAGAGACTCCCTCTGGAATTGTGACGGATGTTAATCCTGTACAACCGGAGAATGCCTCACTACCTATCGAAGTCACGCTATTTGGGATTGTGACAGATGTCAATCCCTTACAATCTAAAAATGCACTTTCGCTGATAGTAGTGACACTGGTTGGTAATGTTATAGATGTCAATCGTGAACATCTTAAAAACATGTATGTGCCTATTGTATCATTGGATGTAAATTTAGATTCGGAAAACCAGTTAGTAAAATAATATCTACCACCACTTACAATCTTTGCACCAGATAAATCAAGGACTGATAGATTACCAGGTAATACCTCTTGATTCATCGTAGGAGAGCCTGCTATCCTACGAATAAGACTAATATCTGCTCCATTCAGTTTACCTGTCAATGTGAGATCGGTAATAGTGGCTTCCTCACCCCATGCAAAAAAATTGCGTAATGTGCCTGCCGTTTCAACATGAATTGTTCTGCTGACTTTTGCCTGCATACTGCCTGCCAATAAAAGGACCATCATTAGCAGGATCGATTTAAAGGAGATTGAGTGTTTCATTGTTTTATGTTTTTCGTTGTTCAATCAGATGGATGTAGAAGCTATTTGAGACAGGTAATTTCTTGTCAGTATGTTCTTTTGCATCAAACGCACGCCCAAAGGTAATGATAAACAGAGTATGGTCAAAATATTAGACGAATATTTACTCTTTGAGTAGTTTCTTGATATCATCGTTATGACCATACAACACCATGATGTCGCCTTCGTTTAACACCGTATCGGCGGTTGCTATGCCATCTATCTTTAGCTTGGATCTTTTTCATCAGCGCAGTGGTCAGCAGATTGTCTCCCTCATCTTCACCGATGGTCACTATCACGATGTCCGCGTCTTTTAGAGGCAGGTTCTTTACAACTGCCTGATGACGGCAGTCCATACAGATGGCTTGCGTGATTCTATCTTTAATTCCTTCAATGGTTTCAATCGAACTGTCCACTCCTATCACTTCATGCCCCTGCTGAGTAAGCATATCAGCTAAAGAGGTGCCGAAATTTCCTAATCCGATAATGATGAACTTCATGGTTGCGTTGTTTTAATTGATTAATAGTTGGTCTGACGGATAGCGATAGGTTTCATTGTGCACCTTCTTAAACAGTGCGATTAAAAAGGTGAGCATCCCTACCCGACATAGAAACAGAGTTAAAATCAGGACGATCTTGCTTGAAAAAGATAGTTGTGCTGTAATGCCACAGCTCAGTCCGACGGTGCCGTAGGCTGATACACACTCAAAGGCAATATTCAGAATCCCTTTGTCTGCATCGAAAAAGGAGATCGCGAGTACAGATGTAGAGATCGTAAGGATCGAAAGCACGATGACGGCAAAGGCTTTGTTGACAGTGGACTGAGGGATCTCTCGGTTGTATATTTCGAGACGGGACTTGCCTCTGGCGATGCTTATGAAATTGAGTATGGCTACTGCCAGCGAACTGGTTTTGATACCTCCTCCTGTGGATCCGGGTGATGCTCCGACCCACATCAGAAAGAGATACCCGAATGTGTTGCTTTGGGCAGCATCAGTAGTGCACCACCTATCAATATCAGTGCCTGAAAACTCAGGACGAATAGCAGTGCCGGATGTATGCGCAGGGTGGTGAAGCTAATCTTTATGGCTGAGAACTCGCGGATAAAAACAAGGAATATGGCCAGATACAACCAGGCAGGATGACTGAAGAGAAAGAAGGACAGAAAGGGTTCTATTTGAAAATATTGAGAAATCAGGAGCGTCAGATAGCAGCTGATCTTTGTCAAACATGCTGGTCTTCGTACTGATGTGGGCATAAATGTAGTCACTTTTTCTTGTATTTAGAAAGTTATATTGTATTTTTGACGTTCTGTTACTCAATAGCATTACCCGAACATACAATCGTTTACATTCTTTCAACTAAAATACAATGAAAACAACACGCTGTAAATCTTTGCTACTCCTTACTCTTTTCCTTGTCACACTCTCCAACGCCTGGTGCCAGGGCTATGAATTGTTTCGCGATGAAAAGGCCAGTCACCACGACCGCATCCTGGACTTACTCTCCAGACTTACTGTGGAAGAGAAGGTCAGTCTGCTACGCGCTACCTCTCCGGGTATCCCCCGACTGGGCATTGACAAATATTATCATGGCAACGAGGCTTTACATGGCGTAGTGCGCCCGGGTAAGTTCACCGTTTTCCCGCAGGCCATCGGACTGGCTGCCATGTGGAATCCTGAACTTCAATACAAGATTGCAACGTCTATCTCTGATGAAGCACGTGCGCGTTGGAACGAACTGGAACAGGGTAAGAAGCAGGAAGCGCAATTCAGTGACCTGCTTGCTTTCTGGTCTCCGACCGTAAATATGGCACGTGATCCTCGTTGGGGAAGAACGCCGGAAACGTATGGAGAGGATCCTTTCCTTTCGGGCGTACTCGGCACTCAGTTTGTAAAAGGATTGCAGGGCAATGACCCCAGATACCTGAAAGTCGTGTCCACACCCAAACATTTTGCAGCAAACAATGAGGAGCACAACCGCTTTGAGTGCAATGCCGTGATACCCGAAAGATCGCTCATGGAATATTATCTTCCTGCTTTCGAAGCGTGTGTCAAAGACGGCAAAGCGGCATCGATCATGACTGCCTATAACGCCATCAATGGTGTGCCATGCACGGCAAACCCCTGGCTCCTGAAGAAAATACTCCGTGAAGACTGGGGGTTCAAGGGCTACGTGGTGTCCGATTGCGGGGCTCCTAACTTGCTGGTGGAAGGTCATAAGTATATCAAGACCAAAGAAGTGGCTGCCACTCTGGCTCTCCAATCCGGACTGGATCTGGAGTGTGGGGATGATGTGTTTATGCAGCCTTTACTGAATGCCTATGCCTCGAAGATGGTTTCGGATGCGGATATTGATTCGGCAGCCTACCGTGTGCTTCGGGCAAGGATGCAGCTGGGCTTGTTTGACAATCCGGATCACAACCCTTATACAAAGATATCCCCGGCTGTGATTGGTTCGCCGGAACATAAAGCCCTTGCGTTGGAAGCTGCCAGAGAGTGCATCGTGTTATTGAAGAATGAGAAAAAGATGCTGCCTGTCAATCTCAAAAAGGTAAAATCTATTGCTGTTGTCGGCTTTAACGCGGAAAATGCGGAGTTTGGAGATTATAGCGGGATTCCTGTGGGCGAACCGGTTTCTGTGCTTCAGGGGATAAGAAACAGAGTCGGCAATCAGGCGAAGATTGTTTATGTGCCTTGGGTAGCGAATCAAGATGGCTATGAGTTGATCACCCGCTCTTATTTCCCGGAGGGACTGAAGGCTGAATATTTTGTAGATAGAGAGTTGAAGGGTCAGCCTAAAGTGCGCACTGATGAGTGGATCAACTTCGAACCGGCCAATCAGGCTCCGGATCCTTTCTTGCCCAAATCGCCGATGTCCATTCGCTGGACAGGCAAACTCTGTCCGACGGTGACCGGCACGTACACCTTGGCGTTTACTTCCGATGATGGTTGTCGCTTATTCATTGATGGGAAGAAAGTCATTGACTCCTGGAAGATAAGATCGAAAGAAACGGATGCGGTGAGCATCGAACTGGTAGCCGGCAAGACCTATTCCCTGCAAGCGGAGTACTTTGACAACGCCGGTGTTTCTGTCGCCAAACTGGCTTGGAAAGTCCCTGCATCAGACACTCAGGATGCTCTGAAACTATTGGGTGCTGCCGGAGAGGCTGCCCGCATCAGCGATCTGACGATTGCCGTATTGGGCATCAACAAAACCATTGAGCGGGAAGGTCAGGACAGAAATGACATTCAATTGCCAAGGGATCAACGCGAATTTATTCAGCAACTGTACAAAGTCAATCCTAAAACGATTGTTGTACTTGTGGCAGGTAGCTCTTTGGCCATCAACTGGATAGATGAAAATATTCCGGCGATACTGGATGCCTGGTATCCGGGCGAACAGGGAGGCACAGCGGTTGCCGAGGTGTTGTTTGGCGACTATAATCCGGCTGGAAGATTGCCCCTCACCTTTTATAATACGCTCGACGAACTGCCTCCGTTTGACAGTTATGACGTAACGAAAGGTCGCACGTATCAGTATTTTGAAGGAAGTCCGCTCTATCCGTTTGGATATGGATTGTGTTACACGTCATTCGGCTACAAGAATCTGCGGATTGAGGATCAGGGAAAGAGCGTGAAGGTCACCTTCGACATCAAAAACAAGGGCGGAAAAGACGGGGACGAAGTAGCTCAGTTGTACGTCAAACTACCGGAACTGGACATCCCCACTCCCATCAAACAGTTGAAAGGTTTCAAGCGTGTGTTCCTCCAAAAAGGGAAAACCGAACAGGTGGAAATCACGGTTGAGAAAGAGCAGCTTCGGTACTGGGATGTAGCACAAGGTTCATTTGTAACTCCAAAGGGCACCTATCTGTTTATGGTGGGAGCATCGTCCAGCGACATCCGGTTGACGAAAGAGGTCGTGCTTTAACGTAGACAGTCCGAAGAAATTCGATGACATATACATGCGGCAAACTGAGCTGAACTGCTCAGGTTTGCCGCATCTGCTAATCGGTGATTTAGGACAATGGAACTTGCAAAGAAGAAAAGGCTGCTCCTTGCGAATTTGAAGTCAAAATGCAAGTTGCTGTCACTTTATAGGATTTTTCGTTTTTCTATACCGCTGATAAGTAGTGAGTTATCCTTTTGAAAAAAGGAACCGTATACGTGACATATTTCAACCTGATGAAATGTTTATTTCATCAGGTTCCGATGACAAAGCGAACCTGATGTTTTTACCAAAACTATTAGAAGATTTTCAGCCCTTTTCAGGTCGTTATTTACAAGGCTTGCAACTATTCAAAATCGGTGATTTAGAACAATGAGAGTTAGCTCCCTGCTTCTCTTTCCGGTTTGATCCGGCACTGTCTGTCAGACAATACTCAAAGGAAAACAGGAATATCAAGATAGCGCCAACTGATTTCGCGGGATACCGTGGAGAGCGTATTGCAAGTCCGGAGAATAAAATGAATAATAAATTCCAACAATAATCACGTATATGTATAGTTTTCATTATCTTTGGTGCAGTAAATGAATCCGAACTCAGAATATCACTCAATTAAATCTATTATGACAATCAATCATTACTCATTTAAGTCAATCTTGCTACTTACAGGCCTATTCGTTAGTTTAAATTTGCAAGCTGCTGATCTTCCTGTGACCGTTCATGTGGAGACTGCGGGTACATTAAATCAAAAGATTTCAGATTCGAAGAAATTCCTGATTACTGACCTGACAGTAACAGGCAATTTAAATGATGTGGATATCAATTACCTGAGCAGTTTGGCAAAAAACTCAAGTGCAGTGCTAACGGTGCTCAACCTGGCTGATGTGCAACTGGCCAAGCATCAGCTCAAAAACGATGCTTTCTACTGGTGTACCCGGCTTACGTCTATCATCCTGCCAAAAAGTACTTATTACATTGGTGACAACGCTTTCTGCCAATGCGACAAACTGACCACAATAGTTATTCCGGACAGCGTGTTGACTATTGGATACTCAGCATTTGCTCAATGCGACAACTTAGATTCGATGTACATTCCTGATAATGTAACAAAAATCAATGGAAACCTTTTCTATCAATCGCCCAAACTCTCTTTTGTCTCTTTTGGACAGAATATTGATCAACTACCTGGTTATCTCTTTTATGAATGTACGGGACTTAAAACAGTGCTAACGGGCAATCGTCTGAAGAGTATTGGCAACAGGACCTTTCTGAGATGTACTTCTCTCTCTTCGTTTGTGGTTCCGGATAGTGTAACAACGATTGATCAATATGCTTTTGGAGAATGTGAAAGTCTGAGTTCAATTACTTTTGGTAAAAGCGTGAAAACTATAGGTGAATATGCTTTCAGCTCATGCAGTAGCTTAAAATCGCTGACTATCCCTGATAGTGTCACCCATATTGGAAGTGGTGCTTTTGCAAATTGTAGTAGCTTGACTTCATTGGTTTTCGGAAGTAGTTTGAGTTCAATTCCAAATGGGGCTTTTGCAGGATGCTCAGGATTGACTACATTGAACTTTAGCAGTTCCACAACTTCCATCGGAGACTTCGCCTTCGGAGGATGCTCCGGTCTGACATCTGTGACAATTCCTGATCAGATCCTTCAAATAGGCAACGGAGCTTTCTACAGATGTCCGGGAATGACTCATTTTACAGTAAGTGAAAATAATCCTGCATTTTCCGTTTTAGATGGAGTACTGTACAACAAAGACAAGTCCAGACTTGTAGCTTTTCCGAATATGAAAGCATCAGACAGTTATGTTCTTCCACTCGGTGTGAAAGATATTTCTTATGCATTCAGTGGTTGCGAAAATCTGACGTCAGTCACAATTCCGGAGGGAATAACATCTATAAATACATATGCCTTTGACAATTGTACTGGTTTGACCTCTATATCAATCCCAAACAGCGTGAAATCAATAG
Organism: Bacteroidales bacterium; assembly: GCA_028691445.1. GTDB lineage: Bacteria > Bacteroidota > Bacteroidia > Bacteroidales > JAQUTK01 > JAQUTK01. Next base: position 12,565 of record JAQUZH010000040.1, read on the forward strand.
GTCCTAATGCTTTTTACAACTGTTCAGGCTTGACCTCAGTTTCACTTCCAAACAGTGTGACAACTGTGAATGCTTATGCTTTTCTGGATTGTAACAGTTTGAAGACTATAACTTTTGGAAATACTGTGACATCATTAGGAACTGCTGCTCTAAGTGGATGTGCTGCCCTTGAAGAAATCTATAGTCTCAATCCTAATCCTCCATTGACCTCATCCAATACATTTGATTATATAAACAAAGCAACATGTAAACTCTATGTACCAGAAGGAGCTTATTCTGCATACTGGGTGGCTGAAGGATGGGGAGACTTTGCGAATATACTGACCGTTGACACGCATGTGACTAATCCGCAACAAACCGGAGTGAAGGTTACAACAGAAGAAAATGAGATTGTCATCAGCGATACCGAGGCCGGTGCAAATATCACGATCTATACGACTTCAGGAGCAATGCTCACAACACTGACTGCCAACGGCAACGAACAGCGAATCTCTCTGCCAGCCGGAACACTTTACTTTGTGAAGGTGGGTGATAAGACCTTCAAAGTAGCTTTGTAAGAATCAGACTATTTACTGAAACTTTATAAACGAATCAACATGAAACAACATTTCTCCCATTACTCCGTATGGATCATAGCCTGCCTGCTACTCGGAGTAAATCTGCATGCGCAGGAAGTGAAACCGGTTATCGTTCATGTGGAGAAAGCAGGAACATTGTCCTCGCTAATTGACCCTTCCATGAAGTATAAGATCACCAATCTGACTGTGACCGGCGAGCTCAATGGCACGGATATTCGCTATATCCGTCTGATGGCGGGATGTGCGGATACTGCTACTCATATCATTACTGCTTGGGTACATTATGATGGTTTTGTTTCCGGATCCAGAAGTGGGATTGATATTGAAGGGACCAAAAAGGCTAATAAAGAAGAGGCAGAGCGACGGGCTGCCCAATTCCTGAGAGGTGATACCATTGAAGGGAAACTCTCCTTTCTAGATCTGTCCGGCGCGACAATTGTCAGTGGTGGAGAGGAATATATGGACAGCAATAAGGGATCAAATAACATTGAATACAGGACTGCCGATGGGGAATTAGGCAGTTATATGTTTTATGGATGTGAGTCGTTGACTTCTGTTGTACTACCCACTAACATTACAGAATTGCCGTACAATATATTCTACTTTTGTAGAAGACTAACCTCTGTTACGCTTCCTGAAAGCCTCACAATCATTCAAACTAGTGCCTTTGAGGGGTGCTCCAGTCTCGCATCTATCACTTTCCCTGAGAGTCTGGAAGGAATAGGATGGTCGGCTTTTAGCTACTGCAAAGGATTGACTTCTTTAGAATTACCAGCCAGATTGACCAGTATTGGAAGTTTTGCATTCAGAGGTTGCACGGGATTGACCTCTTTGGTGATACCTAATAATGTTATCCGGATAGAGCCTAATGCGTTTAACGGTTGTACCGGATTAACATCCGTCACGATACCGGACCAGAACCTTGGAGTTAGCAATGACTATACCCCTTTCTTGATTGTCTTTAGTGAATGTGTAGGAATGAAAGAGATTCATGTCTATCCTCCAAATCTGAAATATATCTCTGTGGATGGCATCTTGTTCAGTAGCAATGGGAAGAGTTTGGTCGCTTATCCCATGGGCCGGTCTGGTGAATACACGATTCCTGAAAGGGTGACATCCATTGGTAAGAATGCTTTCGAGAGTTGTGCCGGACTCACATCCATCATCATCCCCAACAGTGTGACAGAGATCGGTGAAAGTGCTTTCAATAAGTGTAGCGGATTGACTTCTGTGTCTCTTTCAGAAAACATAGCTGTGATTCCCGAAAATGCTTTTTCGGAATGTTCATCACTCTCTGCAATCACGATTCCTGAAAGAGTGACCTCGATTGGTAATGCGGCATTTATGGATTGCAAATCACTCACATCGATCCATATACCGAAGGGCGTGACTCAAATAAAGCCTTTCGCATTTATCCGTTGCGAGGCACTAACATCCGTCACATTACCCAACGCTGCCATCCTAGCAGACAATTCATTTGGTGGATGTGCCCTTCTGAAAGAGTTCGTCGTATCATCGGATAATCCCTTGTATTGTACTGTTGATGGCGTCTTGTTTAGCAAAGACAAAAAGACATTGCTTGCCTATCCGGCCGGAAAATCGAAGAGTTACATGATTCCGGATGGAGTTACAACGATTGGCGACAATGCATTCTCTAGATGTAAAGAGCTGACTTCCGTCTCATTACCGAAGAGTGTCACTACAATAGGAGAATATGCATTTATCGGATGCAAAGGGTTGACTTCCATCCATCTGCCTGATAATGTTACCACTATTGGTAAATTGGCTTTTTATAGTTGTATTGGTCTGACTTCCGTCACACTACCGAAAAACATCACTACAATAGGGAAAGAGGCTTTTAGCAACTGTACAGGGTTGGTCTCCCTCACTCTCCCGAAAGGTCTCACTACATTTGGCGAAAAAGTTATTTATGGCTGTAAGAACCTGAAAGCAATCTATTGCAAATCGTTTGATCCTCCGCTTGTTGTTAAGAGTCCACTTTATGGAAGTGAATATGATACGGTTTTTGGAGATGACCCGAATACGTCTTATAAAAAGAGTTGTGTACTGTATGTGCCAAACAGAGCTGTAAAGGCTTATTCTCTTGCAAATGAATGGAGCAGTTTTGTGCATATCAGTGGCGAGTAGAAAACATTTTCAAAGTGGCTTTGTAAGAATCTGACTATTTACTGAAACTTTAGAAACGAATCAATATGAAACAGCATCTCTCCCATTACTCCGTATGGATCATAGCATGCCTGCTACTCGGAGTAAACCTGCATGCGCAGGAAGTGAAACCGGTTATCGTTCATGTGGAGAAAGCAGGTACATTGTCCTCGCTAATTGACCCTGCCATGAAGTATCAGATCACCAATCTGACTGTGACCGGGGAGCTCAATGGCACGGATATTCGCTATATCCGTCTGATGGCGGGATGCGCGGATACTGTTACTTATAATGGGCCGATTTGGAGTGTAACTGAGGCTACTAACTTTGTAAAAAGCGGGATTGATCCTGAAGCTACCCAAAAGCGTACAAAACAGATGGCCGAGCGACGGGCTGCCCGCTTCCTAAGAGGTGATACCATTGAAGGAAAACTATCCTTCCTGGATATGTCCGGCGCGACAATTGTCAGTGGCGGAGAGGAATATATGGACTATAAAGAGGGCTTATATACCAAAGAAGTTACCACTTCCGATGGAGTATTGGGCAATTATATGTTTTATGAGTGTGAGTCGTTGAGGTCTGTTGTACTACCCACTAATATCACAGAATTACCACACCATCTATTCTACTACTGTAGAAGACTCACCTCTGTTACACTACCGGATAGCCTCACAATCATTCAACCTTGTGCCTTTGAGGGGTGCTCCAGTCTCGCATCTATCACTTTCCCTGAAAGTCTTGGAAGAATAGAAGACTTGGCTTTTAGCTACTGCAAAGGATTGACTTCTTTAGTATTACCAACTGGTGTGACCAGTATTGGAAGTTATGCATTCAGAGGTTGTACGGGATTGACCTCTTTAGTGATACCGAATAATGTTACTCGGATTGAGTTTGAAGCGTTTATCGGCTGTACCGGATTATCATCCGTCACTATACCGGATGAGAACCTTGCAATTAACGAAGACTATACTCCTTTCTTATGTACCTTTACAGAATGCGTAGGAATGAAAGAGATTCATGTCTATCCTACAAATCCGAAATATACCTCTGTGGATGGCATCTTGTTCAGTAAGGATCGTAAGACTTTGATCGCTTATCCCATGGGCAGGTCTGGTGAATACACGATTCCTGAAGGGGTGACATCAATTGGCTGGAGTGCTTTCGAGAAATGTGCAGGGCTTACTTCTATCATTATTCCCAACAGTGTGACAGAGATTGGTGAAAATGCTTTCAGTTGGTGTAGCGGAT
>JAQUZH010000041.1 GCA_028691445.1 Bacteroidales bacterium
GTAAGATACAATTGGCAAAAAGAAGGGCTAGAGGTTTCAGAAATATCAAAAACTTTATCAATATGATATACTTCGTGGCAGGGAGTGCCAAAAATCTCTACCCATACCAAACGTTATAGAGCCAAATTTTTTCCATCCAGTCTGGCTGCTTTTACGCCATTGATAGTAGTAGCTACAGACTGTCCGATTGTCCCAAAATATCCGCCAAGTGTTCCTTTATTGGGAACATTTGTAATGGAAGCACCCTCCTTGAATGCATCCACCTCGAAATCAACTAAAAGACTCTGGGTACTTCTTGCACCAGGCTCTTCGGCTGATTCACTGTTCTTAAACGATGGGACTTCAAATAAAGTGTCATAGACCTTCAGATTCCAGACAGCCGGCAACATGCCGGACTTCTGAGTTCCCGTAATAGTGAGCTTTACATAACGTGCCGACAAATCGTTCTCATCAATCATTGGACAGCCACAACGACGATTGTTCGTTTTATCACTAAATAGTTTCCAATGAATGCTATCCATAGAAACCTCCAGTTTGTATTGATAATAATAAGTCGGATATTCAAATTGTGTCATGACTCGTCTTATTGCTCTCTTTGTTCCAAGGTCAACCACCAGCGATTGCGGAAGATTACTGTTTTGAGCTTTCCACAGGGTTCCATTATTATCATCAACAGAGTTCTCCGGAGCATATTTGTAATTATAACCAGACTTCTCATAACGTGTGGGGGTTGAAATGAGATGATAAAACGAGCTTGCGCTTACTTTTGCTTTATAAGCCAGATTGACGGGTCGGTTTTGAGGCTGACAGATAAGATTAATTCCTGAATGAGTCGGATTCACCTTCTCAATTGTCAGGCTATCAGAGAAAATAAGCTGATCAGCACATACCTGTCGAAACTCGCCGTTGGTACTGTGAGGATTATCATGCCGATGATATACAATATAATACTCATTGCCTTCTTTTAATACTGAATGATGCCCGGGACCATCTACCGTACCATCTTCATTGGTTACTAGTATCGGACTGTTTTTACCGGGAGTAAACGGGCCCTCAGGCTTGTCGGCGACTGAATAATGAACGGCATACGAACTTAATCTGCAATCGCCGGAGGAGTACATTAGAAAATACTTGCCGTCTTTTTTTATTGGATAGGCAGCCTCAAATGCTTGTGGAACTTGCGCGATAGGAATGAGACTTGTTTTCAGAAGTGTGTGCATATCGGTCGGATCAATTTGAGCAAATCCCATTCCACCAAAGGAAGTACACCATGTGCCAAAATAAGAATAAACCGAACCATCATCGTCCACAAACATCTGTGCATCCAATGAAGGAAACCCCTCTTTGGGTATTCCGGCCGGTATTACTACATTTCCATTATTAATCGGAGCAAAGGGACCAATGGGCGAATCAGAAACATACCCATAAATGTTACATCCTCGTTCACAGTTGCCCATATAATAATAGTACTTTCCATCTTGCGCAAGAACAACATCCGGTGCCCAACAGTTATTTAGCCCCTCGGGGACTTTTATATTTAACGGATAGTTGTACCAGTTTACAAAGTCCTTGCTCATCCACACTGTCGGTTGTCCTGATGCCAACTTAATGCCATCGGTTGTAGCATATATATAGTAGGTATCTCCAAACTTCTTTATGGTTGGATCAGCAAAATAGCCCGGAATAATAGGATTGGCTGCCCCCGGAGCATTAAAAGCCACCTTCTGGTTCTTCACATCGAGGCCTTTTTCAGAGGTTGAAGTTGCCCGGCTTTTTATTGTATTTACGCAAAGTGTCAGGCATGCCGCCATCATTACATTTATCAGATTCTGCTTTTTCATTCGTAATCATGTTATTTCTTCAGGATGCAAATTGACTAAAAATAGTTGGGACGAATGATATGAATAGTCTAATATTCTGGTAAAATAGTCCAAATCCTCCTCTGTTTCTACATAAAAGTGTTCTGTTGTATGATTTTGATAGGAGATTGGATTTTACTTCTATCCAATATCAGGGCCATTTGCGTTCTTTGCAGTGACTTTATTGAAAAAATGTTCAACCAAACGAACCGAATATGGATAACAAGTTTCTATTATTTTGCGGCAGTATCGCAGTATTGAATATCTGTGCCTGCAAGAGTTCTTACAAAAGTGTCGATGCAGCAATAAAAGAAGTACCATTCAATCAGGTACACCTTAATGATGCGTTCTGGTCTCCACGGATTGAAATCAACAGGACTGTATCTATCCCGTCCGCATTCAGGGAATGTGAGAAAAACGGTCGTTTCGACAACTTTGCCATTGCTGCCGGTATACTAAAAGGGGAACATAAAGGCGATTTCTCATTTGACGATACCGATCCTTACAAAGTGATTGAAGGAGCATCCTATTCTTTAGCCGTGAAATATGACAAGCAACTGGATGCTTATCTGGATAGTGTCATTCACCTCATCGCCGGTGCTCAGGAACCGGACGGCTATCTGACCACTTGCGTGACAAATAAATGTTATCGACTGTCAGGATGGTGGGGAAGAAACAGATGGGAGAGGATTAACAGCCATGAACTGTACAATAGCGGACATCTTTATGAAGCAGCTGTCGCTCATTACCGGGCTACAGGAAAGAGGACACTACTGGATGTCGCGATTAAAAATGCAGACCTGGTCTGTACAGTTTTTGGACCAAATGAGGGACAGAAACATATTCCATCCGGTCATCCTATTATCGAGATGGCATTATCAAAATTATACAAAGTGACCGGAGATCAGAAATACCTCGCGATGGCAAAGTATTTTGTGGAAGAAACCGGTCGTGGTACCGACGGACATCGGCTGAATGAATATAGCCAGGATCATAAACCGATCTTGACCCAAGATGAAATTGTCGGACACGCAGTCAGAGCCGGCTATTTATATTCCGGTGTTGCTGACGTTGCCAATTTAACTCGTGACACAGCCTATTTTAAAGCGCTGACTCGGATATGGGATAATATGGCAGGTAAAAAGCTTTATATCACCGGAGGAATCGGATCGCGTCCTCAGGGTGAAGGATTCGGACCTGACTATGAATTGAATAATCAGACGGCTTATTGTGAAACATGTGCTTCGATTGCAAATGTTTACTGGAATCATCGCATGTTTCTTGCTACCGGTGATTCTAAGTATGTAGATGTGTTGGAAAGAGCTCTTTATAATGGAGTTATTTCCGGAGTATCACTGAGTGGAGACCTTTTCTTCTACGATAATCCGCTGGAATCCATGGGCCAGCATGAACGTCAGCGTTGGTTCGGTTGTGCCTGTTGCCCCGGGAATGTAACTCGTTTTATGGCTTCTGTGTCCCATTATATGTATGCAACGAAAGGAAGTGATATCTATGTAAACTTATTCATTCAGGGAAAAGCAGAAATCAAGACAGACAAGAACAGTGTTGTTCTGGAGCAGACAACGACCTATCCCTGGGATGGAGATATCCGCGTCTCTGTTTCTCCCGAATCTGCTCAGCGTTTCGCACTTCGTTTCAGAATTCCGGGTTGGGCCATGAATGCTCCGGTTCCCACCGATCTGTATACCTTTACCAGTCAGGCGCCACAATATACGATGACTGTCAACGGAAAGGAAATAAAGCCTGACATGAAGGACGGTTATGCAACGATAGAACGCACATGGAAGGCCGGCGACAAGGTGGAATTGCATTTCCCTATGGTTGTAAGACGTGTGAAGAGCCATGAAAAAGTACTGGATAATCGTGGCAAGCTGGCTATTGAACGAGGTCCGGTCATGTTTTGTCTCGAGGGAAAAGACCAGGCAGATAGCACTGTCTTCAACAAATACATTCCTGATAATACGGAAATCACATCTTCCTATGAGTCCGGTTTATTGAATGGCGTTGTTGTCTTAACCGGAACAGCGAAAGAAGTGGGAAAAGACGGGATCGTCAGCGATGTGCCTTTCAAAGCGATTCCCTATTCCACCTGGAATAATCGTGGTGCCGATCAGATGGCCGTTTGGATTCCTGAAGCTGCAGAAAAGGCGCGACCAACCCCTGAACCAACGATTGCCAGCAAAGCCAAAACGATGACGATACAAGCTCCAATTCAGAAAGATGCACCGGAATCAGCGTCTGTTGAGAGTTACGCATGGGGTGTAAATGACCAATGGGAACCCAAAAGTTCTTCTGACTTTTCTAAACCTTATCACTATTGGTGGTTGAGGTTTGGTTCGAAGGAAACAATAGCTTATGCATTTGATCAGCCGTACACCGTATCCAATGTACAAGTATATTGGCTTGATTTTGATCATTATGACGGTAACTTCAGAGTGCCTGAGAGCTGGAAGTTATTTTATAAAGATGAGACCAATCGTTGGAAGGAGGTTGAAGCACTCACTGACTATTCCGTAAAAAAAGACTGCTATAACAGTTTAGATTTTAAAGCGATAAAAACCACAGGTCTTAAGATTGAAGTAAAGTTGCAAAAAGGAGTTTCAGGAGGAGTTCTTGAATGGAAAGTAAAATAGAACTTTTTCAGAAGTACCGTCATCTTTAGACACTGATGAGACTGATATGAATAAATAATTCTATTTTTGTATCCAGTATCCAATGACACAAATGAGCCCATGATAAAAAACCTTCTGTCACTCTGGTTGTTTTTATTTCTATCTGTATCTCCCTTGTTTTCAGAAACGTTCAGTTTCCGCCATCTATCCGTAGAAGACGGACTCTCTTCCAATATGGTGCGAACGCTTTTGCACGACAAGTACGGATTCATATGGGTCGGAACAGATATGGGGTTGAATAGATATGATGGTACAACGATCAAACTGTACAGATATGACACTCAAATACCCAATGGGTTTATCTCTGCTCTTTTTGAAGGTGAAGATGTGATATGGGTAGGAACAGACCAAGGTCTGTTCCTTTACTCCTACGAGACCGACTCTTTTTCAGCATTTCAGGGGAAAACAAAGGATAATGTTTCAATAACAACAAGTGTAAATAACATTACAAAAGATAAGGATGGGAATTACTGGATTGCAACAAAAGATCAGGGAGCGTTTAAATACAATCCCTCGGTTCATTTGTTGGAACAATATGCCTTTTCAGTATGGTCCGGTTTAGTGTCACAGATATTTGTAGATAGCGACAACAGAGTATGGGCAATAACAAGCCAGTTGTGCCATTCGATCTATCGTCTCAACAAAGTAAAGAATGAATTTGAATCCTTTGAGTTACATGCCGGTTCCAAAGAGGTTGAATGTAAATCTTTAGTCATGCTTGAAGATTCCGGCAACTCTTTGTGGCTGGGAAGTTGGGATCATGGAATCTATAAGATAGACTGTTATAGTGGTCAGGTGGAACATTTCTTGCGACCGGCAGATGGATATAAGACCCTCCATATTCATTCCATGCTCGAATATGCACCCCATAAGTTATTGATTGGAACAGATGACGGATTGGGACTTTATGATCTGATTTCAGGAGACTATGAGTTGTTTACTGATGAAGAGACCAACCCCAATGCTATTTCTAACCGTTTTGTCTATCCCATCATTAAAGACACCGAAGGGGGAATCTGGATTGGAACGTTTTACGGCGGACTGAATTATATTTCCCCGTTTGCAGGTCAGTTTGAATCATATTCCCATTCTAAGTACTCGAATTCAGTCAGTGGAAATGTGATCGGTCGTTTCTGTGAAGATACAGAAGGAAATGTGTGGATTGCATCTGACGATGGAGGCCTCAGCTGCTTTCATCCACAGACCCATCATTTTGATCATTATTTGCCGGAATCCGGCAACAAGAGTTCGATCTCCAATCATAATGTACACGCGCTTTGTCTGGATGACAATCATCTTTGGATTGGTACCTACACCGGAGGAATAAATGTTTTGAATACTAAAACAGGAACATTCAGAACGTATACGTTCGATACCAACAACCCGAATACTCCGGATGGCACAAGTGCCTATGTGATCTTCAAGGATGTAGAGAGTAATATCTGGGTGACCTCCATGCAAGGTGTCAATCTCTACAACAGGAAAGAAGATAACTTCATCAGAGTCAAGAATCTGGGTAGCCTGACCATCGATATCAAACAAGATACAAAAGGCAATTTGTGGTTTGCAACACAAGGTAAAGGTCTTTTCAAGTACGATCCCCTCCATAAAACATGGAGAAACTATCTGCATGATAAAGATAGTTCTTCCTTAATCAATGATCAGGTCAATAGTATACTGATTGACAAGGAAGGGAAGATCTGGATTGGAACCATGAATGGCTTATGTACCTACAATGAAGATCTTGATCACTTTGAACAGGTAGAACTTGATATCCCCAGTCAAAATATTTGCGCCATTCTTGAGGATGAGCACATCTTGTGGCTTACGACCTCCAATGGACTTGTCCGCTATGAGCCGGGGATAGGTTGCAAGGTATTTACAAAAAGTGATGGACTCCTTAGCAATCAATTTGTAACTAATGCTGCGATAAAGACCTCCGATGGGAAAATCTATGTAGGTACCGTAAAAGGATTCAATTCATTTACTCCCAGCAAGATTCACTCCAATAAAAGAGCTCCGGCAGTTGTTATTACCGGTCTTGAGATATTTAACAAGGAAGTAAATATATCTCAACCTCCTTTGCTTGTTTCACCCTTGGTCATGAATGAATTAGTGCTGTCCTACAAAGACGATGTCTTTAGTATACGATACGCTGCATTAAGCTATACCACACCTGAAAAGATTCAATATGCCTATAAACTGGAAGGATTCGATACGGGTTGGAATTATGTAGGTAATCAAAACAAGGCTACCTATACCAATATTCCTCCTGGAAACTACGTTTTTACAGTCAAGGCATGCAATGATGACGGCGTATGGAATGAGGTTGGAAGAAGTCTAACAATTGTAATTCAACCTCCGTTTTACCAAACTCCCTTCTTTAAGTTTCTCTATTTACTTCTGATTATCACACTCTTTCTGTCGCTCATCTATCTGTTTCATAAGCGGACACAAAAGAAGCACGTGGCTGAGATAAAGAGTCTACAAGAGAATAAAGAAAAGGAAGTACATGAGGCAAAAATTCAGTTCTTTACAACGATAGCACATGAAATAAGAACACCCGTTTCACTCATTATAGCACCGTTAGAAAAGATTCTGAGTTCGGCTTCTTCTTTACCGGCAGCCATTCGTGATGATTTAAATATGATTGACAGAAATAGCAACAGACTGCTTCTTTTGGTCAATCAATTATTAGATTTCAGAAAAGTAGAACAAGAGGGACTGAAAATCAGATGTAAAGAACAAGATATAATACCTCTTCTCAAATCGGTGACTGAGCGCTTTATCCCTTCTGTTTTACATCAAGGATTCCGTTTTATTGAAGAATATCCGGAAGATCACTGCTTTGTCTGTGTAGATGCTGAGGCAATCACAAAAATGGTAAGCAATTTATTGACAAATGCATCTAAGTACACAAAAGATGAAATAACTCTCTCTTGTACAATGCAGACAAGTTTGCACTCATTTACAATCAGAGTGACAGATAATGGAGTAGGAATAAGTAAGAAAGATCAAAAGAAAATCTTTGAACCATTTTATCAGGCCATCGATCATAGATCCGGTACAGGTATTGGCTTAAGCATTGTAAAGAGTGTTGTTGAGGCGCACAATGGTTTGATTGAAGTGGAGTCCGAATTGGGCAAAGGCACTTCATTTATTGTTACGTTACCGATCAATCAACCGGAAAGTTGTCTCAATTCAGAAGAGGTGGATATACATGATGCTCTTCCCGAAGATATATTATCGGATACATCTCCACTTACCGTCAAAGACAAAATGCCGGTCATGCTTATTGTGGACGATAACGATGAGATGTTGACTTTTCTTTCAGACAGTTTTTCGGATATCTATCATACTATGACTGCTCACAATGGATTGGAGGCGTTGGAAAAATTGAAAACAAACAGCGTTACGTTGATTCTCAGCGACTGGATGATGCCTGATATGGACGGCATCGAACTCTGCAGGTCTGTTCGTTCTGATCAGCTGACCAGCCATATACCTTTTATTTTGCTGACGGCAAAAACAGATATGAGTTCCAAAATAGAAGGCCTGGATTGTGGCGCCGATGCGTATATTGAAAAGCCGTTCTCTGTTCACTACCTCAAAGCCTGTATAAAGAATCTTGTGGATCAGCGTAGATTGCTGCGACAGAAGTTCTCAAAGATGCCCATGGTGCCTTTAAACAGTATAGCCGGAAATTCTGCCGACGAGGAGTTTCTGAACCGGATGAATGAGATTATTGAGCAGAATTTCTCCAATCCGGACTTGTCTGTTGACTCTCTTGCCGAGCAACTTTGTATAAGCCGTTCGGGGCTCTTTTCCAAAATCAGGACACTTGCGGAAGTGACTCCGAATGAATTAATCCAACTGGTGCGATTAAAGAAAGCCGCCTCGTTATTACTGGAAAATAAATACAGGGTCAGTGAGATCTGTTACATGGTTGGTTTTAATAACCCCTCGTATTTCACGAAATGTTTTCAAAAGCAATTTGGTGTAAAGCCAAGTGAGTATGTTGGAAACGAGTTGAACAGCTCCTCGTCAGCACGCTAGTTGCGCAGAAGAACCTCACATATATGGAAGCAATCAGAATTGCCGTCGTTTTTTAATCCTTTGAAAAGATATTTTGACGATATTGTTTTTTTTCATCATAAAGGCAATATATCTCATGTAATCTTTCTATATTTGCAGTATGTGAGTGCAAATTCACGCGGCAAGTAGCACCTTTTGTTTGCTTTGGATTGATATGGCGCACAGCAGGTACGTATCGGAGTCTTTTGAATGTTTGGCAAAGTGAGCTTAACAATAAATTATACCGTCATGAAAAAACTACTACTCCTTTCTGTTTGTCTGTTGTTTGTGCTGGTAGCACAAGCCCTGGATTTTAAAGTCAATAATTTGAGGTACACCACGAATGCGACAGGTGTTACTGTGTCTTATGATTTGTTCCAAGCTCCTCTATCGGGGGCTATCGTGATCCCTTCCACTGTGATCAATGATAGTACCAGCTATGCAGTCACTGCGATTGGGGACAGTGCTTTTATAAGTTGGAGTGAAATGACGTCAATCACTATTCCGGAGAGCGTTACCTCAATAGGGAAGTTTGCTTTTAGTGGATGCTCCGGACTTACTACCGTCACAATTCCTGAGACGGTTTCCCGAATAGAAGAGAGTACATTTGATAATTGCACCGGCCTCACCTCGATCATTATTCCATCGGGTGTTACTTCCATCGGGCAGGCTGCTTTCTCTTACTGTACAGGATTAAAAGAGCTGTATGTCCGAAATACAACCCCTCCTACGGTGGATCTTTTCGGGTTCTTTGAGTTTAGTACAAGCACGTGTAGATTGTATGTTCCGGTTGGTTCACAAGAAGCGTATGTCGCCGCCAATGGGTGGAAGGATTTCAAGAGTATTGAAGAATCAACCATGGGAGCACCGTTTGAGTTTTCTGTCGGCAACTTCAACTTCCTCGTGAATTCATCCGGCACTTTTGCAACTGTAAAAGGAACAGTCACAACTCCTGTCGGTGAGTTAGTGATTCCCTCAGTTGTGACGTATGACGAGAAGGATTATCCTGTAGTTTCAATAGGAGATTCTGCTTTCTTTGAGTGCGACAGTCTTACTTCTATCACACTCCCGGAGAGTATCATTACTATCGGAAACTATGCTTTTGAAAAATGCGACACCCTCTCTTCAGTCACACTGCCTGAGAGTTTGACCTCGATAGGTATCTCTGCCTTTAGTGATTGTAGTTCTCTGGCTTCCATCACACTTCCTGACAGTCTCACTTTGATCAGGGAGAAAGCGTTTCAAAGATCAGGACTTCTCTCGGTTACGCTTCCTGAGAGTCTGACTGTGATTGAAAGCTATCTGTTTGCCGATTGCGACAGCCTTGCTTCAATCACTGTTCCCAAGAGTGTCACTAGTATAAAATCGTATGCGTTTAGCGGATGCGGCGCTCTGACCTCATTAACCTCAGAAGGTCTTGTTATTATTGACAGTTATGCTTTCAGCAACTGTACCGCACTTACCTCCGTTTCTCTTCCTTCCAGTATTTTAGATATCTATTATATGGCCTTTGCCGGTTGCTCCCGTTTGCAGGAGTTTCATCTCGGGAGATTAACGCCTCCTTCTGTTAGTTTTTATGCGTTTGATCAGGTAGATATTAGCAAGACCAAATTATATGTACCACTCAGTGCAAGACAATCGTATGCCGGACAATCGCCATGGATGAATTTTCAGAGCATTGAGGAAACAGACATGGGATTACCCTTTGCATTTTCTGTTGACAATATAAAATATACGACCACTGCCGATCGAGCTTCCGTGTATGTAACCGGGTATGAATCTCAACTTGCCGGAGAGTTTGCTATCCCTGACAGTGTGACGTACGATGGAGAGAGTTATGATGTTACATCCATAAGAGACAGTGCTTTTATAGAATGTCGTGCTCTTACCTCGATCACGATTCCTTCAGGAGTCACATCTATTGACGACTTTGCCTTTGCCGGATGCGATAATCTTGTTTCAGTAACGCTTTCTGAAGGACTTTTATCCATAGGACAGTGTGCTTTTTTTGACTGCGGCAAACTTACCTCGATCATCCTTCCCGCGAGTGTCACTGAAATAGGAGATGGCGCATTCGGTTATTGCGATTCATTGACAGTGTTCGTTGTAGCAGCAGGCAATACCGCTTTTGTCATAGAAGACGGAGTGCTGTTTTCCATCGATAAGACAAGAATTGTGGCTTGCCCATCCACCAAAGAAAATTATATTATCCCTGAAGGCGTTACATCCATTGGAGACATGGCATTTTTGAATTGCAATGATCTCCTCTCAGTAACTATATCAGAGGATGTCACATCCATCGGAGATAGTGCTTTCTATACATGCAGTAGTTTGCAGGAGATTCGTGTGCAGAATTCAACGCCTCCTTCTATAGGTAATTTTGGTTTGTCTCAAATTGATAAGAGCACTTGTACCTTGTATGTACCGGCGGGTTCAGGAGAAGCGTATGCCGCAGCTGATCAGTGGAAAGACTTTCTGAATATCATCGAAGTAGTCGTATCAGTTCCACAAAAAGAAGAGGCATCGCTCATGATCACTAAAGAGGGAGATGGCATCATGATCACAGAAGTGGAGCCGGGAACTGTGATTACCGTTTATGCTGTTACCGGAACGCAGCTACTCACACTCACTGCCATCGGCAATGAGCAGCGGATCACGCTTCCTGCTGGAGCACTTTACTTTGTGAAGGTTGGTAGTCAGATGATGAAAGTCCCGCTGTAAGTATTCAACTTTCCGGACATTCATCTTTTATTCTATAAATGTCAAGTACAAACCGATGTTTTAGAAGTGGATTATATGTTTTATGTGTGAATCTTTTTACTTTTGCAGAGGAGTAAATAGCTCTGTTATTGTGATGAAGAAAATACAATTAAAAGCATAAATGAGTAGTTATGGCTAAATCATTCGGGAATACATGGTGGGGGAATTATTGGTTAAAATCATTGGATAATATAGACTATGAAAACAGACTTCAACGCGGAAAAGCTTATGCGCGGGCAGGAAATGTAAAAGATATAAAGATTAAAGGAAATGTTATAGCGGCAAAAGTAGCTGGCAGTCGTCCTCGTCCATATACTGTAACTGTGATCATTCCTCCTTTCTTTGAAGAGCAGGTCGGGTTGCTGATGAAAGAGATAATTGCCAGACCTGCTCTGATATCTAAACTACTAAACAGAGAACTTGATCCTGACATACTTGCCATCGCGGAGAAACTGGGATTAAAAGTCTTTCCCCGTCAATGGACCGATTTCAAGATGCAATGCAATTGTCCGGATTGGGCTGTACCTTGCAAACACCTGGCAGCCGTCATCTATATGGTGAGTATGGCGATTGATAACAATCCATTTCTGGTCTTCGAAATGCACAATGTCAATCTCTTGGATGAGTTGAAGAAAAGAGGAATAGCAATCGAGACAAAAGGGAATACTGAGATACCATTATTCAACGATTTATTGATCAGAAAGCCAACCAAAGAGTTGACGATTCTTTCTCCCGTGTTTCAACGTATTGACTTCTCGATTTTGCAAGACATTGCGGAACCGCTTATCCAGCTACTTCCTGTTGCTCCTCCATTTTATAATAATGGTGACTTTCAGGAGATCTATCGAGCGCAATTGCTTCGTGTTGTAAGATGCGTGCAACGCATATTTAAAAAGAATCTGGAGATAGGAGTTCTTTTCAAAGGAGGAGTTATAGAAAAAACTGTTTCACGCCATTCTGATCTATCCATAAAGATCCATAATGATATAACGTGGTCTATTACTTATCAAGAGAATAGTCAATCATTCAACAAACTTCCACGTTTTACACAAGAGGAATTACTTCAAGCATTATTGAAACTCAATCCGGACTTACTGCCCGATTATCAACCTTCGATCATTGGTTTGCATCAAGCTCTGTTTTGTGCGCTTCACTTGTTGGCGCATGGTGCGGTAGTGCCCCAAATCGTAGTTTTGGAAAACAAGAAACACGCAATCAGATGGTTGCCGGCTCTCATCGATCCACAAGTTCATTCAGTACTCACTCAACTGAATGACCTCTTACCTGATCGGCTCATTGAGACAACTCCTGTTGGTCGCAAACTTTCTATTTATCATAAGAACCAAAGTGAATGTCTGGTCTCTCTATTTCTTAATAAACTCATCGCATCACTTTCTGATAAAACAGACAAGGATGAGTTTCTTGAACTATTCTTTGGTAATTTGCCACAAGCTTTTTCAGGAGTTGGTCAACAAGAAGTATGCGGAGGCATTAAAGTATGGTTGGACCGTTACTATCTGACAAGCAAACAATATCGTCCTGTTTTTCTTGTGCAAGAAACCAAAGATGACAAATTCTTGCTTCATATTCAGATTGAAGATATGTCGCGTCCCGATGCTGAAGCGGCTACATTAAAAGAAGTCTTGTGTGCCGATAGCTTTAGTAATAATCGCTTTCAGATATTAAGAGAACTGACGTTGCTTTCTTCTTTTGTGAAAGATTTGAATGAGTATATTAATCAGGAAGGGGCGACACCCATCCAATACGAGAACCGTGAATTTGCTCCTTTTCTCATGCAGATACTTCCTGCGATCCGTCTGCTGAATATCCAGGTCTTATTGCCCAAGTCGTTGCAGTATTTATTACGTCCGCAAGCAACCCTGCGCATAAAAAAGAAATCATCGGAAGAAGGCAGTTTTATCCGGCTGGATGAGATGTTATCTTTTGACTGGCAAGTAGCTGTGGGCGATGATGTGATTTCACCCGAAGAGTTCAAACGATTGATGCAAAACGCCTCCGGGTTGATAAAGTTCAAACAAAGTTACATCTACGTAGACGAAACGGATATTGAGAGACTGCACAAACTTTTTACCAAAGATCCGTCAATGTCTTCTTCTCAGTTACTGCACAAAGCTTTACTGGAAGAACATGAGTCCGCTCCAATTGTTTTGACGGATGAAGTGCGTGCTCTGATCAAAGAGTTCACCAGTCAGGAAATTATTTCGCTGCCTCAAGATCTGAATGCTCAGCTACGGCCTTATCAGGAAAGAGGCTTTTCGTGGATGTACAGAAATATTCGCATCGGCTTCGGAAGTATTCTTGCGGATGATATGGGATTGGGGAAAACTATCCAAGTCATCACTCTTTTGTTAAAGATAAAAGAGGAGGGGCTGATGCAAAAAGAAAAAGTTCTCATTGTAACTCCAACCGGATTGCTCACCAACTGGCAAGCTGAGATAGAGAAATTTGCTCCTTCATTAACCTCTTTCACTTATCATGGTGCAGCACGCGAATTGAAGCAATTCAACGCGGATATAATGCTTACCACGTATGGTGTGCTTCGCTCCGATGAGGCATTACTCAAAAAGAAGAAATGGCAGATAATGGTAATCGATGAGGCTCAAAATATAAAGAACCATGACACCGGTCAAAGTAAGGCTGTCAGGAGCATTCCTGCCGGCACACACATCGCGCTAAGTGGAACTCCGGTCGAGAATCGTCTTTCTGAGTTCTGGTCTATCATGGACTTTGCCAACAAAGGTTATCTGGGCTCTATAAAGAACTTCAAGGAAGAGTATGCTCAGCCTATTCAGGTTTTCAATGATATGCAATGTGTAACAAAGTTTCGTAAAGTGACAGCTCCTTTTATGATGCGCCGACTTAAGTCTGATAAATCAATTATCGCTGACTTACCGGATAAAATAGAGCAAAACGAATATGCTCTGTTGACTCAATCGCAAGCAGCTTTGTATGAAAAGACCGTTCAGATTGCTATGGATGCTATAGAAGGTTATGATGATACTGACGAGAAATCTCTGTTTGTGCGTCAGGGGTTAGTGCTTCAGATGATATTGGCACTGAAACAAATCTGCAATCACCCGACACAGTTTCTTAAGAACGGTCAATTCAATCCCTCTTTGTCCGGCAAAACTGAAATGCTGCTCGATCTGATTGAGTCCATCGTAGATAGTGGAGAGAAAGTGCTTATCTTTACTCAGTTTCGCGAAATGGGCGACATGCTGCAACGCTTCCTGACAGAGCGGTTAGGTGAACAACCGATGTTTTATCACGGTGGCAGTAGTTTGAAGGAACGGCAGACAATGGTTGAACGTTTCCAGAACAATAAAGCCGACAAAGTATTCCTCCTTTCTCTGAAAGCAGCCGGAACGGGATTAAATCTGACAGCTGCTTCACACGTTGTACATTATGATTTATGGTGGAACCCAGCGGTAGAGACACAGGCTACAGACCGTGCCTATCGTATCGGACAGAATAAGAATGTCATGGTACACCGTTTTATTACAAAAAATACTTTTGAAGAACGAATTGATGCTATGATACAAAAGAAAAAGAATCTCGCAGACTTAACGGTTACTACCGGTGAAGGTTGGATTGGAAAATTAAGTAATAAAGAGTTACGAGAGATCTTTTGACTCTGTTCAGATTAATAATATAGACGAGGAGACAATCCTTGATGCACCTGTTTCAAAATATACAATACATGGAAAGACGAAAATTCATTAAAGCGGCCTCAGTGGCAGCAGTCGCATCCTCTCTTCCGATGATGCAATCATTGGCAGGGACGACACCCGGCAAAAAAGCAAAAAAGGAACCGGAACTCTCTGATCGGGAGTATCTTGCCAATCTGGCCTATAAGATCGCTGCGCCGGTACTCTCCAATATGGCGAAAGGTGAACTCGCGCTGAAGATGGAGGTGGAGCTCAGTCCGACGTGGGATGGTCGCGACAAACGTGTTACCTATATGGAATGCTTTGGCAGACTGATGTCCGGCATCGCTCCCTGGCTTGCATTGCCTGATGATGACACCAAGGAAGGTGCGATGCGTAAGGAACTGCGTCAGTGGGCACTCGAGAGTTACAAACATTCCGTCAATCCGGACAGTCCGGATTATCTCTTGTGGCGCAAAGAGGGACAGCCGCTGGTGGACTCCGCCTACTTTTCCAATGCGCTCATCCGTGCTCCGAAGCAACTCTGGGAGCCTCTTGACGATACCACCAAGCAGCGTATCATCAATGAGTTGAAGCTGTTGCGCCGTGTGCAGCCTCCTTATACCAACTGGCTTCTCTTCGCATCGATGAATGAGGCTTTTCTGATGATGGTCGGCGAACAATATGATCCGATGCGTATGGATCTTACCCTCAAGAAACTGAAAGAATGGTACGTGGGCGATGGCTGGTATGGCGACGGAGAGTCTTTTCACTTCGATTATTACAACGGATTTGTGATTCATCCGATGATGGTGGAGATCTGTGAAGTGATGCTTGCGCATCGTCGCCTCTCCAAAGAGAGCTACGAACAGGCTGCCAAACGTATGATCCGCTTTGCGGAACACCTCGAACGGTTGGTGTCGCCCGAAGGTACATTTCCTCCGTTTGGCCGCTCGCTGACGTATCGCACCGGCGCTTTTCAGCCGCTGGCGTTAGCTGCCCTGCGCGACACTCTGCCTGCAAAACTCACCCGCGGACAAGTACGCGCCGCTTTGATAGCTGTTCACAAGACGATATTCAGCAATCCGACGAACTTCAACGACTCGGGCTTCCTAACCCTTGGCTTTTGCGGTCACCAGCCTAAGTTAGCGGATATCTACAGCAATAATGGCAGCATGTATCTCACTTCAGAGGGTTTGTTGCCACTTGGGTTACCTGCTGATCATCCTTTCTGGACTGATCCGGCAGAAGAATGGACCTCCAAAAAAGCCTTCAAGAACGAACCGTTCAACAAAGACTATGCGGTAGATTATTGACAGTACAAGTACAAAACGATTTAAGAAGGTAAAAAGGGGTGCTTAGCAAGGTGTCCCTTTTTATGTGTCCGGGAGGATCGCAGACTGGGTAGTATCCTTTATGACAATGG
>JAQUZH010000042.1 GCA_028691445.1 Bacteroidales bacterium
TTCGTGGTTGCACCTGATGAATGGATAACAGTCATGATTCTTAAATCGGTAATCATAAAGAATAATTCAATCCAACCTGCACCACCTGAAATATCAAGGCTCGAGGAGTTTACATCGTTTGATACACCCGGATATGTGAAAGTGGCCGTTAATTTTCGTTTTATCAGTACCGGTAACAATGAGACAGTCTTGACTACTGAAACCCGCAACAAGGGGATAACCGCTCATGATAATAGTGTGTTCGGTTATTACTGGAAGATTATCTACCCCGGAAGTGCCATTATCCGCCGCGTATGGCTTGATACGATAAAAAAGAAAACACAACGTTGAGTTATGATTTTATTAATTTTGATGTTTAAGAATAGTCGGTTTACTCTGTTTTGCGTTTTCATTTTTTGTTCTTTCATCTCAATGGGGCAATCGAAAGACGATAATGTTATAATTTCCGGTCAAGAGGATACGTATAGATATCTAAAAAATGGGAATAAAGACTTTCAGATCGAAGAGAAATCGGTTATAGAATATACCTGCATCGGAGATGTAAAGCCAATTACTGTCTATAAGTTTTACAGTGCCACCTCCGAAATAACAAAAGTAAGAGTAAAGGGTATTAAAAGAGTGGTTCCCCGCTATGAGATGTATCAAAGTAAAAGTCTGTTTTACAGTGATACCCGTGTCTGTTACTTTTCTCTGCCTTTTTCAAAGAAAAATGAATCTGCTCAGGTTACTTTTGTGAAGAAGTCTAGTGATCTGCAGTCTTTGTTTTTTATTCCCATCTCCGATGATCAGTTTATAAAGAAAAAAGTAATTCGGTTTGAAGTTCCGGATTGGATGGAGATTGATCTGATTGAACGAAATTTTGATTCTTCTATTCAGAAAGATTCTATCCGCGATGATAAGAACCGGACTAATACATATATCTATACCGTAGAAAATCAGAAAGCGATCAAACAGGAGGAAAATATGCCTCGTTATGCTTATCCGTATATCTATGTCATACCGAGAAGTGTGAGGGTTGACGGATTAAAACAACCTCTTTTTGACAATTTTGATCATCTATATGCATGGTTGCATAACTATGTTCTCCTGTCCGGAAATAAGGAGGATATCGTAAAACAGAAAGCTCAGGAGATTACAAATAACTGCAAAACGGATGATGAGAAGATAAAGGCTCTTTTTTCCTGGGTGCAAGACAACATACGCTATTTGGCAAACGAGTACGGCATTGAGGCTTATAAACCGGATGCTGCTCACGAAGTGATCCGGAAAAAATATGGTGATTGCAAGGGAATGTCTAATTTACTTAAGTGTTTGTTACATGCACAGGGCTTTGATGCCAGACTTGTATGGCTTGGAACGAAAGAAATAAGCATTGATTCTTCCGTTCCGTTACCACTTGGAGATCACATGATCTGTGCTTTGAAATGGAACAACACCATCTATTATCTTGATCCGACTGCTAAATTTATGCCTTTTGGTCAGTATCCTCAATACATACAAGGGAAAACGGTTCTGATAGAGGACGACAAGAATTATTTGCTCGAGAAAGTTCCTATTCTTCCTCCATCATCGAACACCGAGAGTTTGTCGTGTGAATTCACAATTGAGGATCAATCATTGAGATGTAAATCAAAGATAGAATATAGCGGAGAGTCAAAACAGGATATAATGTCTGCGATTCAATCAACGAAAAATATCGAACTGATGAGCGCTCTGAAAACGTTTTTAGAGAGAGGCAACGTGCAGGATAAAGTCTCGGATATTGAACTGTCAGGGGCTAATTCTCTTTCGGAAAAAATGGAACTAACGTATAATGAAGTGCGCAAATCCAACATCAAGAAACATGCGAATGAGTTGTTTATTGGGATGGATTCTTTTCGTGATTTCAATACGATGGGCATAGATACCGCAAAGCGTCAAAATGACTACTTGTTTACATACAAGAGACATATTGTGAGGGATGAACGGCTTTTAATTCCAAAAGGATATAGGCTAAAATCATATCCTTCAAATTTGAAGGTAGAGGAAAAAGGGTACTCTTTTGTCCTGAATTATACGATAGTTGATAATAAGATCATCTATCATAAGGAAATAACCATTTTGGAACCCTGGCTAAAAAAGGCTGACTTCTCAACATGGAATTCCAATATTGAGAAACTCAAGAAAGCTTACCTCGAACAAGTTATTCTCATACAAACTTCTGACACAAATGAAGACTAAATCACTACGAGCTACTTTGTTAGCTATCTTTATGCTTTTTCCTCTTTTTCTATTTGCTGATAATTATCGGGTACAGTCTGAAAAACTTCGTAAAGAGGTTTGGGCATGGGATATGCCGATGTTTAAGAACTATACCGTTTGGGATCAGTATAAAAATGAATCAGCTGTGATTATTGCCTGGCACAAACAGATAAATGCCAGAATCAAGAATTATCTCTTAGTAGATATCCTCTATTTTGGTCAGTATAGTTACCCGTTGTTCTATTCTGATATAGACCGGGTGATGGTCAAGATTAACGATAAAACGGCTCTGGATCGTTATTCGCAACTGTCATTCAAGGAAGAGGATAAGAGTTCTCCCTATTTTGCATCCAACAGATTGCGTACGATCATTGGGGCCAGAGTGATTAAACCGGATGGAAGTATCAAAGAGGTAAATGTGGAGGATGCTGTCAGTATCAATGAAGGGAAGAATGAAAAGAGTGCCTACAAAAAACTGGCTATTCCTAATCTGCAAGTGGGCGATATTCTTGACTATTTTTATTGTTATGAATATCAATACGAAACATGGAGTCTTCCTTATCAGATCATTCCTCTTTATTCCAGATATCCCATTCAATCTTATTCCGCTCACTGCGAATTTGATAAAAAACTGACTGTTGAATATCGTTCGATCAATGGGGCGCCCGATTTTAATACGTCAATAGATAAAGCAGGAAATACAGTCTTGGAATTTTCTACTACACAAATACCCAAGTTTGATAATGTTGAAGATATGCAGTGGTTGTCTCCTTATAGAGATTTACCCATGGTTCGGCTGTTTGTGCTGAATGGTTCGTCAAGGTATATTTATAAACCGGCAAGTGCCCGGAAGGCTGGCGTTTATAAAAATGTGTCGTATGAGAATATTCTGAATGATGCAAAAGGTATTGTTGCCAATCAAAGCAAAATGATGTATGGGATGAATGATGTCAATAAAAAGGTAATGTCGGCTATAACGAACTTTCTCCTGATGAAACCCAACGGCTCCAAAGAGGAGTTGGCAAACTATATTTTCACTGTTCTTCGCTTTTATTGGCCGGGTGATCATGCTAATTATTCTTCCATGAAGTTTGTGGTTAGATTACAACAATTATTGAAAGAATACAACATTGAGAATAAGCTTGTCTTTTCGACTATGAAAGATGGAGCCCGAAGGGATGAAGTGTTTCAAGCCGGAGATCTTGAAGTGGCTGTCACTGCAAACAATAACCGACAGTTCTTTTCTTTTTCTGAGGGTTATGATTTGTCTGGCGGCATAGCAAGTAGATTGGAAGGTGAAATAGCTTCTACTGTTGTCGTTGATGCTTATGAAAAAAACACAAAGAATGGGATTGAAGGGAGAATAGAAGAGTATAAGATTCCTGAGACGACCTATGAGCAAAACAAAGAGATATCAATAACTGAGGTTCGTTTTAACGGAAATGATCCTCTCCAACTTCTCTTTTCGCGAAAGATGACAAAAACAGGTGATCTGAAGAATCCTTACCAATCGTTACTTGTACTTTTTGAGGATTGGGACAAAGCAATGAGAGATCATTTGATGATCAAACAATCTTTGATGGAAGAAATGCAGGGAGATAAGAATCAAAGGACGCGTATCAATGAATATCAATCTTATTTTGATGCGAAAAGGAAAGAGCAAAAAGAGATGATAAAAACAGAAATAACGAGCGTTCATTCTTTAGAGCCTAAAGAAGTTATGGACTATAAGATTCATAATTTAGGCGTCATTGATTCCAGTCCGGAGTTTTGTTATGAAGTAAATTACATTCTGGAGGGATTGGTAAAGAAAGCTGGAGATAATCTGATTCTTGATGCCGGTAAACTGATCGGATCACAATGGGTTCCGACTGAAAAAGATCGCAATCGGACGGTTGACGCCTATTATCCAACAGCCATGATGTTTGAGAATGAGATTCGTATTCAGATACCGGATGGTTATCAGGTACAGGGTTTGGAGGTGCTGCGCTATAATGTGAATAATGAGTACGGCTCTTTTGAGTCTGAAGCCTCTCAAAAAGACCATACGATCGTGATCAAGACGAAGAAAATATATAAAAAGTCATTTATTCCCAAGAATGACTGGCCCAAACTTCTGGAAATGATTGATCAGGCAAATGATTTCTGTGCACAGTCTTTGGTTTTGAAAAAATAGCTATATTTGCCCTTTTATCACCGTAAATACGTGAAGGACATGATCGGAAGTAACTGGTTGAAGGGGTTTGTGATAGCGGGCTGTATGCTGCTGATCAGTTTGCAGTCAAGGGCTGCTGCTGATGGCAATGAGATTGAGCTCAACCGTGGCAAGTGGACGATTGTCATTCGAAGAGATAGGAAGACGTTGGATTTTCTGCATGAGGGAAGGACGATACTGAAAGGTGTCTATGCGAAAGCTAAAAGCGGGATTGATTCTTTGCAAAGTACGGATTATCCAATCATGTCTTACTCTTCTTGGGAGAAGGTGTCGGATCAGTTGGGTGATGGGGAGAAGCTTACGATTAGCTATTCGCAGTGGATAGGACGACCGACGATGCGGCACTATGTTTATCTCTATCCGGACAAGGATTATTTCTTCATTGAGGCAGATCTTATTTCACATGATACGATAAGCAGCAACTATATCGCACCTGTGGTCACAACGACTCCAAGTGCTTTTCTGGAAGCGGATACAGCCAACAGGGTTTTGTCTGTTCCCTTTGATAATGATGATTGGGTGCGCTACTCTTCGCTGCCTTTACGCACGGATTCGGTCTCTTTTGAGGTGACCTCTATCTTTAGTGGCAAAGGGCGGGAAGGGTTGGTGATCGGTTCGGTGGAGCATGACACCTGGAAAACGGGTATTCGCTATGCGACGAGCAACAACCAAACGGTCAACGCGCTGGAGTGCTTCGGCGGAATGACGCATGCGCTGACCAGAGACATCAATAAAGTGGGGTCGGACAGGCCGTCGAAAGGGCATGGGAGTATCACGGGGCGCTGTCTGAAGTCGCCAAAGATGCTGGTGGGCTTCTTTGCGGACTGGCGCAAAGGGATGGAGTGCTATGGGGAGGCGAATGCGTTGGTGGCTCCTCAAAGGGCGTGGAAGAAGGGGAATGTCTTTGGGTGGAACAGCTGGGGGGCGATGGCTGAGAAGCTGAATTTTCTCGGGGCAATGGATGTGTCGGACTATATCCATGCGCGTCTGCAACCGGCAGGGTTTCATAATCAGGGGACGACCTACGTGATCCTGGACTCGTATTGGGACAGGCTCAACGACGAACAGCTACAGGCTTTTGTGCAACAGTGTCTGGCGAATGGACAGGTGCCGGGCATCTACTGGTCTCCTTTTTCTGACTGGGGCGGCAGGGGTACGAAGGTGATGGAAGGGAGTAACTATACCTACAACGAGGCTTATCTCTATGCGAATGGGGAGAAACGGAAGATTGCTTCGCTGGCACTGGATCCGACGCATCCGGGTACGCAACAGCGGATGGACTTTTTTATCGGACGCTTTAAGCGGTTGGGCTTTAAGTATATCAAACTGGATTTCCTGAACAATGGGATTCTGGAAGCGGATCATTATTACGACAAAGGGGTGACGACGGGGGTGCAGGCGTACAACAAAGGGATGGCTTATCTAGCGGATTTGTGCGGCGAGGAAATGTATATGGCACTCTCGATTGCTCCGCTGTTTCCTGCTCCATATGGCAACTCGCGGCGTATCAGTTGCGATGCGTGGGGTGCGCTTAAGGATACGGAGTATGAGCTGAACAGTCTCTCGTTTGGCTGGTGGCTCGATCGGGTCTATGGCTTCAACGATGGCGATCATATCGTGTTGTCGGGCAACAGTGAGAGTGAAAACAGGATGAGGGTGACGTCGGGTGTGATTACGGGTACCTATATACTGGGGGATAACTTCAGTCAGAAGGGGAGCTGCATCGGTGATCTGATGGCGCGCACAAAGGCTGAGAAGTTTGTGACCAATGAGGAGGTGAATGCCATCGGACGGATCGGCAGGTCGTTTGCTCCGGTGGAGGGGTATCAAGCGGATGCACCCAACAGAGCGGAGGAGCTCTTCTGGCTTCGCACTGATGACGCGCTCTATCTGGCGGTATTCAACCTGACAGCTCGTGCGAAGTCTGTGAAGATAGCGTGGTCGCGTGTGGGACTGGCTCCGACGGGTATGAAGCGGGTGAGGGAACTTTGGTCGGGCGAAACGACCTCTTACGAGGGGCCTTCACTGACCACCTCACTGCCTGCTAAAGATGTGAAACTCTTTAAGATAGATTTGTAAAACAGTGGGAGAGAGGTGAATTTATATGGATAGATTTTGGTAACGTGCAAACTAGTTGTACATTTGTCACTCTAACTCTTAATACCTGAAAAGATGAAACGGAACTTTGCTTTGAAAAACCTGTTGGTTTTATTGTTCATGGGCTTCAGCTTAAGTCTGCTTGCCCAAAAAAGTATCTTAGGTGAGACTCCTCAGCATAAACAAGCAAGAATGCAGTGGTTTACTGATGCTCATTTTGGCATGTTTATTCATTGGGGTTTGTATGCGCTTCCTGCCAGACATGAGTGGATCAAAAGGTATGAAAGAATGACCAATGAACAGTATCAAAAGTATTTTGAGCTCTTCGATCCGGTAGACTATGATCCGGTGAAATGGGCGAAGAGTGCGAAGGCTGCAGGCATGAAATACATGGTGCTGACTACCAAGCATCACGAGGGGTTTTGCCTTTTCAATTCAAAATATACCGATTATAAAGCGACTAACACGAAAGCGAAACGCGATCTAGTGCGTGAATTTGTGAATGCCTGCCGGTCGCAAGATTTGAAAGTGGGCTTTTACTATTCGCTGATTGACTGGCATCATCCTGATTTTACCGTGGACAGGGTGCATCCTCTCGAGCCTTCTTCCAAGGCTGCTTATGATTCGTTGAACAAGGGTAGAGATATGAACCGCTACCGCACCTATCTTCGCAATCAGGTAAAGGAGTTGATGACCAACTATGGGAAGATTGATATCTTGTGGCTGGATTTTTCCTATCCGGGAGAAAATGGAAAGGGAAGAGATGACTGGGATGCTATCGAACTGATTAAAATGGTTCGCAAACTGCAACCCGGCATTATCATCAATAACAGACTCGATCTGCTGGATTATACCGATGGATATGATTTTGAGACTCCGGAGCAGGTTGGTCCTGAGGAACTGGCGAAATACAAAGGGAAATATTGGGAAACCTGTCAGACTTTTTCGGGTTCGTGGGGGTATAACCGTGACGAGAATACGTGGAAAACTCAACGGCAACTATTGGATCTGCTGATCACATCGACTGCCAACGGAGGTAATCTAATCTTGAATGTGGGGCCTACGGCGAAGGGCGAGTTTGATTACCGTGCGACCGATGCCCTTGAGAAAATTGCTTATTGGATGCATGCAAACAGTGAATCAATACACAATTGCACATTTGCTCCCGATGACTATGCGCTGCCGAAAGAGATGAATGTACGACTCACCTATAAAGCGGCTGCCAAACGGCTTTATGTGCATCTGTTTGACTATCCGACGGACGGTAAGTTAACGCTGCCCGGTTATAACGGCAAAATGAAGTATGCTCAATTTCTGAACGATAACTCCGAACTGAAGTTTCAACCTGATAGCAAGAACGCTTCGGATATTGTGATTCAATTGCCGAAGCAGAAGCCTCCGTATGAAATACCTGTCGTGGAACTCATCTTACCATGAGGATGGGATAAAGCTCCTATGGGTTGTATCTGTTTAATTCGTAGTTTGTCTTATTATAGCCAATATTGTCACTTATTTTGTGTACATTTGTGGGATATCCTTGAATCCAACTAATTATTAGAGCCATGAATAAAATCTGCAAACTCGTTCTCCTTTTGTGTCTCTCCCTTTTCATCAGCTGTCAGACGACTGCCAAAGAGCAGACGACGGCCGAGAAGCAGGGATGGAAATTAAGCATGCAAGCCTACACCTTTCATCTTTTTACGGTCGTGGAAGCGATTGACAAGACCAGTCAGTTGGGCGTCAACTATATCGAGCTCTATCCCGGACAGAAGTTGGGAGGTGCCTTGGGTGATGAACTTTTTGACTTCACGCTGAGTGCGGAGAAACGCAAGGCACTGCTCGACTATGCTCATTCCAAAGGGGTGACGATTGTTTCCGCCGGTGTGTTTGTGCCGAAAACGGAGCAGTGGGAGCCGATCTTTGCTTTTGGCAAAGCAATGGGTCTGGAGTTTATCAACGCCGAACCGGCACACGGCGATTGGGATCTGGTGGAACGTCTGTCGAATGAGTATAAGCTGAAGGTGGCGGTGCACAATCACCCAAGCAAGGAGTCGTACTGGCAGCCGGAGGTGCTGCTGAAGGATATCAACGGACGTAGCAAAAGGCTGGGCTCGAGTGCGGATGTGGGCCATTTCAAACGGATGGAGCTCGAACCGATCGCTTGTCTGAAAGAGCTCGAGGGGAGAGTGATTGCCCTCCATTTTAAAGATGTTGCTCCTCAGGGGGCTGAGAATACGCTGGAAGATGTGGTGTGGGGACAAGGGGTGCTCAATGTAAAGGGGATGCTCGAGGAACTGAAACGCCAGAGGTTTAAAGGCTATTTCACCATCGAATATGAGGCCAACTGGGAGAATAACCTGCCGCAGATCAGACAATCGATCGACTATTTCAACAGGGTGGTCGACGAACTGTATTGATCGTCTCTACATGTACTTCCTCTATTCTGAAACAACAAGTTACTATCCCTTGAAAAATATACGGTCATCATGAGCAAACCTTCTAAGAGTTTTTCCAACGTTTTCCTATTCTCTTTTTTACTTTGTCCCATCGTTTTTTCGTCGCTGCAGGCACAGTCGCTGAGCGATCAATGGGCGGCTACGGATGCCCTCGGACGCAAACTGCCGGATGCTGCGCAGGTCGGCGAACCGAGGAGCAAGAAGTATATCGGGATGTTTTACTGGACCTGGCATTGCGAGAGTCTCGCCGAACCGGAGGTGCAGGATCTCACGCAGATCTTCAAGCAAGATCCGAGTGCGGCGACCAATCCGGAGAGTCCGTTCTGGACGGTGCATCAAGGGGGTGTCTATTGGTGGGACCAACCGCTGTTTGGCTATTACCGCACGACAGATCATTGGGTGCTGCGCAAACATGCGGAGATGCTTGCGGATGCGGGGGTGGATGTGGTCTTCTTTGATTGTACCAACGGCTCTTTTACCTGGAAAACGTCGTACATGGAGTTGCTGAAGGTGTGGGATCAGGCACGTAAAGATGGGGTGAATACGCCGAAAGTGGCTTTCATTCTCCCGTTTGCTGCCACTCCTGACGAGGTGGTTTCTATCAATGATCTCTATACTTCGCTCTACGAACCGCGTCTCTATCCTGATCTTTGGTTTGTCTGGGAGGGCAAACCGCTGATTATGGCCTACCCCGAACTGGTGCCGCACAAGGGTATCAAACAGGAGCGCATCGATGCGATAAAGCACTTCTTCACGTTCCGTCCGGGTCAGCCTGCCTATACGGGTGGCCCCTGGCGCAACGATCAGTGGGGATGGCTCGAAAATGCGCCTCAGAATGGCTATGTGCGCAAACCGAATGGTGGCTTCGAACAGGCGACGGTGGGGGTGGCGCAAAATGCGAGCGACTATTCGAAAGGGCTCTGTTGTGCGTTTAACTTACCGCTGTTTAAGGATACCATTGGGGCGGAGACCTACGGACGGAGCTATACGCAGCTTCACGGACAGGATACGACGAAGGGGGCTTATCTGAAGGGGCTGAATTTTCAGGAGCAGTGGGATAGGGCGCTTGCCATTGATCCCGATCTGATCTTTGTGACGGGGTGGAACGAGTGGTCGATGGGGCGCTGGGAGGACTGGGGCATTCCGATGGCTTTCGTGGATCAGTACGACGCGGAAAAGAGTCGCGACATCGAACCCTCTAAGTCGTGGGGCGACAAGGGGGATCTTTATTACTTGCAACTGGTGCGTAATGTGCGTGCCTATAAAGGGATGGCTCCACCCGAGGTGGTCTCTCAACCGAAACGGATTGATATCAACAAACCGGCAAGTTGGGCGGATGTGAAGCCTGCTTATCGGTCATATAAAGGCAATGTGATGCATCGTAACGCCGCAGGACAGGGGTCGCTGGTCTACACCAATACGACGGGGCGCAATGATATCGTGGCCGCCAAAGTGGCACGGGATGCTTCGTATCTCTATTTCTATGTGGAGACGGCGGAGGCTCTCTCTGACCCAAAGGATCCGGGATGGATGAGGCTTTTTGTCGATATCGATCGCAACAAGGCGACGGGATGGGAGGGCTACGACTTTGTGATCAACAGAAGGAGTCCGGAGAAGGTTGCTTTTGTGGAGAAGAGCGCCTCTTCGTGGAACTGGCAACCGGCTGGTACGGCTTCGTATGCGATACACGGCAATCAGCTGGTCCTTCAGGTCAAACGTTCGCTGCTGGGTCTCTCTGCGCGTCAACCGCTGGATTTCGAGTTTAAGTGGAGCGACCATATGCAGGAGGAAGGTAACATCATGGACTTTTATGTCAATGGCGATGTGGCTCCCGGCGGACGCTTTAATTATGTCTATTCGGAGGGTTTGAAAGAGTAGACTATTAATCATTTATAACACTCAAACGGTTGTTTATGTGCAAACCGTTGTGTATATTTGTGCGTATATATATAAACAGATTTTCAGGCCTACAAGAAAGGCCCTATAGTTACTTATTCAGGCGTAAAATGTGTTTTTTCTATCCGGGAACAGGTGTTGATTATTCACCCTTAATACTCGAAGATAATGAAAAAATTACTACTCTTCTCCATCAGCCTGTTACTTGCACCTGCAGCGCAGGCTCTTCAATTTGAGGTGAACGACATTACGTACACCACGGTCGGTTTGGATTCTTCTTTGGCCGTATGCCCTAATCAAAATCAAACGCTCACTGGCAATCTCGTTATTCCTTCGTATATCACCTATCAGGGTATCTCTTATCCTGTGCTGTCTGTCGGATATGAAGCGTTTGTCGGCTGTGCTCACATCACCTCTGTGACCATCTCTGAAGGGATCACCTCTATTGGTGAATCGGCTTTTGAGGGGTGTCTCTCGCTGACCTCTGCGTGGCTTCCGGAGGGTCTCACCTCGATCGGTGCGTCGGCTTTTGAATGGTGCAGCGCACTCTCTTCGCTGGTGATCCCTTCCAGTGTGACCTCTATCGGCGCCTCTGCTTTTACAAATTGCAGGGGGCTGCGTACGATCACTTGCAACCTCGAGTCTCCCCTTGCTCTGGATGAGGAGTGTTTCAAAAATGCGGATCCTTTTCTCTCGATACTCTTTGTGCCTCGTGGGGCCAAACTTGCGTTTAAAGAGGCTCCTGTGTGGTGTGTGTTTCGCAATATCCTCGAACAAGGGGCTGCCAGCGAGTATGCGGTGACGCTTGAGAAAGCGGGCGATCTTGGCTATGTGATCGGTTGGGATGTGTATGATGATGTGTACAAACTCTCGCTCGAAGGGCCTGTCAATGCGGAGGATGTCTATACTTTTCGGAATAAGTTTCCTGCCCTGCGGATACTGGATATGCGCAAGGCGACCATCGTGTCGGGGGGAGGCTGCTACTATAATGAGCTGGGTACGACCGAGAATCAGATCGGCGACTGTATGTTTTTGGAGATGGCGTTGCAATCGTTGGTACTTCCTGAATCAATCACCTCGATCGGAAAGCAGGCTTTTGCGGGGTGCAGCGAACTGGCCGCGTTGGTGCTTCCTGAAGGGTTGGTTTCCATCGGCGAACTGGCCTTTGAGGGATGCAAAAGGTTGGCTACTATTTCCATTCCATCGACTGTGACGACGATCGCTAAAGATGCTTTCCAGTTGTGCGATGCGTTGTGCAACTATGTGGTGGCGAACGATCAGCAGTGGTTTGCGACTATTGACGGGGTACTCTTTTCTTGGGATCTCGACACGCTTGTGGCCTTTCCGCAAGCCCGTTCATCCGCTTATACGATGCCCGAAGGAGTCAAAGTGATCGGCGACTATGCGTTTGCCGCTTGCAAATATTTGCCTTCTCTGGTGATCGCGCAGAGCGTCGTGGCAATCGGCGACTATGCCTTTGGCTGCTGCGCCAAACTCTCCGAGGTAACGATTCCGGAAGGGGTGGTCACGATTGGTGCCGGTGCGTTTCAATGCTGCGGTATCGAATCGGTGACGATACCTTCGACAGTGGTGTCGATTGGGATGTATGCGTTTGCCTGGTGCAGCAATCTGACGACGATTCATGCACACAATGCGACGCCTCCTGAGATCGGTATTGACGGATTTACCTGTGTGGACAAGTACGGCTGTACGATATTTGTGCCGGAGGGTGCGACGAAAGCCTATGAGGTGGCCAATAAATGGAGAGATTTTAAGGATATCATGGAGGTGGAGCTCACTGGGTTGGAGACGCTCGCTACAGAGCCGCTTCTGTTTGCTACGGAAAGGGGTGCCATCGTTGTGAAAGGGGTGGCAGCAGGTGGAGTGATCACCGTTTGCAATCTGCAGGGAACAGAGCTGCGTAGGGTTTGCTCTGAGGGTGAGGAGCAGCGCGTCGAACTTCCTTCGGGAGCGATCTACATCGTTACAGCCGGAAGGAGGGGAACGAAAATCGCGCTGTAAGCTGAGGGAGTCGGGTGGGAAGCGAGTTGCTTTTTTATTTGACAATGTGTAAAATGAGTGGTGTTCATGTCTATTAAATGAGTGTGGCTATGACTAAAATGCGTGTACAATATGATAGAGAACCAGCGGTGGCGGGACAGTTTTATCCTCAGCATCCGGATCAGCTCAGTAATGAGCTCGAGGAACTTTTTACTGCTGCTGTGCCACGACAGTGCGAACATGTTCGTGCGATTATCTCGCCGCATGCGGGCTATGCCTTTTCCGGCGAAGTGGCGGCGTCTGCTTTCAACCAGATTGATCCTGATGGGCCCTACGAAAGGGTCTTTGTGATCGGTTCGTCGCATCAGGTTCGCTTTGAAGGAGCTTCCGTATATTGTGACGGAGACTTCCTTATGCCTTATGGAAAAGATACGGTCGATTGTGAGTTTGGCAACGCATTGGTACTGAACCACCCCGAACTGTTTAGCAGCGACAGATATCCGCACCGCGGCGAACATACGCTCGAGGTGCAACTCCCGTTTCTGCATCATCTGCTGAAGGGGAATTATAAGATTGTGCCCATCCTGTTGGGCTCGCTGCTGCCGACGCAATGTAAGCACATTGCTACCATCTTAAAGCCGTGGATGAAGGAGGGCAACCTCTTTGTGATCAGTACCGATTTTTCCCATTACCCGGAGTATGAGGATGCGATGAATCTGGACGCTATCACTGCGGAGGCTATCCTCGCCAACAACCCCGAACTGCTCATCGAAACGCTCAAAGAGAACGCCGAACGGAAGATACCGCAGTTGTACACCAGTTTGTGCGGCTGGACAGCGGTGCTCACCCTTCTCTATATGACGGCGCACGAAGAGAATTACCTCTATACGCCGATACAGTATAAAAATTCGGGTGATGCGGCTGTGTATGGCGATCATGAAAGGGTGGTGGGCTACTATGCCATCGCTGTGACGGAAAGCCTGAAAGGTAAACTGGATCTGGATCTCTCCGAACAGGAGAAAGAACTGCTGCTCCGGGAAGCACGACATGCGATCGAATGTCTCTTTGTGCAAGCCGGACAGTCGCCCTTGAAACCGCTGGAGTGCTCCGGCGGACTTGCTGCTCTGTGTGGGGCATTTGTGACGTTACGGCACAAGGGGCGCCTTCGTGGGTGCTGTGGCAGGATGATGAGCGACAAACCGCTCATTCAGACGATCCATGAGATGGCGATCTCTGCTGCCAAACATGATTACCGTTTTCCGCCGGTGCTGGCGCCTGAACTGCCTGATCTGCATCTCGAGATCTCTGTCTTGTCTCCGCTCTACAAGATCAGCGATATCGCCGATATTGAGATGGGTGTGCATGGCATTTACATCGAAAAGGATGCTGCGAGCGGTGTCTTTCTGCCGCAGGTAGCCATTGAGACGGGTTGGGATAAAGAGAGCTTCCTCGGACATTGTGCGCGCGACAAAGCGGGCATCGGATGGGAGGGATGGAAGGATGCGGATATCTATATCTTTACTGCGACGATATTTGGGGAGGAGTAGCGGAGCGTTAGTTCCAGATGCTGATAAGACGCTGCGTAGGATTATTCTTTGTTTTAGGGGAAGCAGTAGAGCGTCAGCTCCAGACACCGGGAAGGGGGGTGCCGCAAAAGCTACATTGTCCATCACTGACACGGTTGTGGATGATCTGAAAGCCGTCGCGCTCTACGACCGTGCGGTGACAGTGGGGGCAACAGGTGTGTTCATATCCGGTATCAGCGAGATTGCCGATATAGACGTAACGGATGCCTGCCTTCTTTGCTACTTCTTCGGCTTCGATCAGTGTGGCTTTGGGGGTGGGATTCACCTGTGACAGTTTGTAGGTCGGAAAGAAGCGGCTGAAATGAAGGGGCGTCTCTTGAAAACCATTCTCCACGAGCCATTGGCACATCGCTTGGATCATTTCCATGTCATCGGTATATCCGGGGATGATCAGATTGGTAATTTCGAGCCATACGCCCTGCTCTTTGAGCGTTTTTAAGGTATGGAGCACCGGTTGCAGCGTACCACCGCACAATGAACGATAGATATCATCGTCAAAACATTTCAGATCGATATTCGCGGCATCCAGCGAGGGACAAAGATCCAGCAGGGGCTGTGGATTGATATAGCCATTGGAGATAAGCACGGTCTTCAATCCCTTCTTGTGAGCATATTGAGCAATGTCAAACATATACTCGTAATACACGGTTGGTTCGGTGTAAGTGAAGGCAATCAGTTTGCAGTGATGTCCCATGGCCTGTTGAACCACCTCCACAGGCTTTAGGTCATAGCGGTTCATCTTCTCCGGAGATACCTGTGATATTTCCCAGTTCTGGCAGTTGAGGCAGTGAAAGTTGCATCCCGGAGTAGCCAGAGAAAAGATTCGCTCTCCCGGCAAGTAATGAAACAGAGGCTTCTTTTCGATCGGATCGATACTTACCGAGCAAGGGTTGCCGTAAGCTGTACAATAAAGCGTACCTTCACTATTCACTCTTGTTTTGCAAATCCCTGTCATTCCATCATGGATCACACAGTTATGCGGACAGAGATGACAGCGCACGCTATTCCCTTTCTCTGTCTCCTGATACAGCGAAAGCTTATGCCATTTTCCCGGATTCATAGTTGTATCTATTAGGTTGGACGCAAATAGTCTGAGAATGGTTATTCCCACGAATGATACAAATATACAAAATAGTAATGATAATGCATTGAATATCATTGCGAATTGCTGCTGTTCGAAGGAAGATCCATTGTAAGAGCTACCAGAGAAGCGTATAGGAAATATTTCAGACAATAACTTTTTTATGGGAGTTCCATGTTTAGCTCTCATTTATATTGCTTATTTTTGCAAAAATCTAAATTATTGAAAAGCATGAGAAAAAAAATTTGTTCACAATGGATGAATCAGCTCAGAATCCTGTCTCTATCAACATTGTGTTTTGCCGGACTGGTAAGTTGTGAAAACGATGATGATGTAAAAGGAAGTGACGATGAAAAAGTAGTACTGACTATGGCAAGCTGGCGTGTTGAAGATGTCGCTCAGATGAACCGTATCAATTCCCTTTTCACCCAAAAACACCCCAATATAACCATTCAGTTTGAGGCAGTTGTTCCAGAAGTCTTTGACAGTGTCAATCTAAGTAAATTTGC
The DNA here is from genome assembly GCA_028691445.1 of Bacteroidales bacterium. GTDB lineage: Bacteria > Bacteroidota > Bacteroidia > Bacteroidales > JAQUTK01 > JAQUTK01. The sequence continues at coordinate 16,083 of JAQUZH010000042.1, forward strand.
TGAAGGCAAAGGTGCGGATATCGTTTTTCTTCGTTCGTATGATAAGGGAAGCACGCTCTACGATCGGGGCTATCTCTATGACCTGACAGATGTGATTCCTAATCTGGATGCTTACAATCCGACTTATGTAGATGCATGGTCTTCCGACAATGGTGTTACCTATGGAGTACCCTCGGTTGGAGTCACACAAGGTATTTACTATAACAAGGCTATTTTTAAGCAATACAATCTGAACAAACCGACCACATGGGATCAGTTGATGACGATCTGCGAAACGCTTCGTACCGCCGGTATCACACCTTTTGCACAGGGTGCCGCTGATACCTGGACACTTTACGAAAATATCTATTCCGGTTTGGGAG
>JAQUZH010000043.1 GCA_028691445.1 Bacteroidales bacterium
ATCTGGCAAAATATGACAATGCCCCGAAATCTTTCATTGGGAGATTCTGGCGTTGGCATATTAATTTCTGGCCCGGTTGGAAGGGCTACTACAACTCGCTGGATGAGGAGCAAAAAGAATCACTGAGAAACAAATATAACCTGAAGAAGAGATAGATAAGTCGCTCTCTCTACCCGAAGTTCAAGGGGTGGTTTGTTCCTAAAATTGAAATTTGATTGACCGGAGCGGTTTGAATCCAAAATAATCATCTATATTTGCGCCGGTATTAAAACAAATTAAGAGGAACGGATCTAATGATGAAAACAAATTGGTTAGTGGCGATGTTTATCGCGTGTTGCTTCGGCAAAGGCTTTGCGCAACAACCGGCACCCATAAAGGTGAATGAAGGTTTGTTGCAAGGTATGTATGAAGATGGTTTAACTGTCTATAAAGGAGTGCCTTTTGCTACTCCGCCTGTGGGCGAACTTCGATGGTGTGCGCCCAAGCCTCCTCAAAAGTGGGATGGTGTCAAACAGGCTACAAAGTTTGCTCCTGCCCCTATGCAGGGCGGCAATTCTCCTTCGGGAAAGAGCGAGGATTGCTTGTATCTGAATGTGTGGTCTCCTGCCCAATCGGCAAATGACCGTCTCCCGGTACTTGTTTGGATTTATGGCGGTGGATTCAGTTTTGGGTCAACCTCTGATCCTGTTTACAGTGGTGAGAAACTGGCAAAGAAAGGAGTCATTTTTGTAAGTATCGCTTATCGGGTGGGACAGTTAGGTTTTCTTGCACATCCTGAACTTACGGCAGAGAGTCCGAATCGTGTTTCGGGAAACTACGGTATCCTGGATCAGATCGAAGGGTTGAAATGGATACAGCAAAACATTGCGGCTTTTGGGGGCGATCCTGATAAGGTGACCATCTTTGGCGAATCGGCCGGAGGTATCTCTGTGAGCATGCTTTGCGCCTCTCCATTGGCAAAAGGGTTGTTTAGAGGTGCGGTGTCACAAAGCGGCGGTTCGTTTGGTCCGACTCGTCCGACGACCTATCCGGGCGAAAACATGAAAACACTCAAACAAGCGGAAGCCGACGGAGTGACATTTGTTCAAAAGTCGGGTGCTGCTTCGATTGCCGAACTTCGTAAGTTGTCCGCCGACAAGATCCCTTCCGGATTTGGCATGGCAGGTGGATGGCCTATCGTGGATGGAGTTGTGATTCCGGACGACCAATACAAACTCTATGAAGCGGGCAAATACAATGATGTGGCGGTACTGATCGGATACAATTCCGATGAAGGTGCCAGTTTCTCTCCGGGAAGAACTCCTGAAGAGTATATTGCCGGTGTGAAAAACCGCTATGGGAAGTTTGCCGACGAACTGATCAAAGCCTATCCTGCAGGAGAAAATTCCGTTCCGAAAACGGCGCGTGACTTAGCACGCGATGCTGCTTTTGGCTGGCAGACGTGGGCTTGGGCTACGCTTCAGTCTAAAACAGGAAAGTCAAAGGTCTTTTTCTATTATTTTGATCAGCACCCGGACTACCCGAAAGAATCACCGCGTTATGGATATGGTTCTCCTCATGGTCAGGAAGTCGCTTATGTCTTTAATCATCTGAACGGATCTGATCCTCAGACAACAAAAAGCGATCTGGCTATTTCGGAAGCGATGGCTACCTACTGGACAAACTTTACCAAATATGGAACACCCAATGGCAATGGCATGCCTGAATGGCCGGCATACAGTGAAAAGAATCCTGTCATGATGTATTTCAACCAAACACCACACACGGGTTCGGTGCCGAATACTGAATCGCTGAAGGTCTTGGATAGCTATTTCAAATGGAGACGTTCGCCCGAAGGGGCTGCATGGGCCAAATAAGAAAAGCCTATTCATCGTCAAAGAAGCCTGCTATTGAAATATTTATTTATATTTGTAGCTGGTAGTAAGATGGATAGCTCAGGATAGTATAAATAAAACAGACGAAGAGAAATATAATACACAAAAAACAGACAACCAGTTTATGAAGAAACTAAAATTAACGCTGTCACTACTGATGATTCTTGCAGTCAGTGCAATGGCGCAAACGGTAGAAAAAACAGACCTTGGTCTAAAGACAAGGATCAACGCAATGGATGTAGAAATACAGTTCTACTCTCCTACAACAGTCAGGGTGATCAAATCGCCGGAAGGAAAAACAGTTACTAAAAACAGCTTATCAGTCATCAAGAAACCCCAAACGACGAAGTTTGCTGTCAGCCAAAAGAACGGACTTATCTCCTTGAAAAGTGAAAAGCTGAAAGTCAACATCGACACAAAGTCGGGTAAGATTACCTATGCGACTGTGGGCGGCAAACTGCTATTAAGTGAGTTGGAAAACGGTGCTAGTTTTACGGACTTCAATGACGCCGGTTCAAAAACATACACGATCAAACAATCGTTTGTATTTGACAAAGAAGAGGGTATCTATGGTTTGGGACAACAACAGCAAGGCAAAATGTCGCAACGCAATGTCCGAATCAACATGGTACAGGGAAATACAGACGACTATGTTCCTTTCTTTGTTTCCACAAAGGGGTATGGATTGTTCTGGGACAACTACTCCCCGACTGTGTATGAAGACAAGCCGGAAAGCGCTTCCTTCAAATCGGATGTGGGCGATTGCATCGACTACTATGTGATGTTGGGTGGCAACTTGGATGGATCGATTGCCTGCATGCGCGACCTGACCGGACAAGCGCCGATGTTCCCCTTATGGACATTCGGCTACTGGCAAAGTAAAGAACGCTACAAAAGCCAGAACGAGTTGGTGGGTGTCGTTTCGAAATATCGCGAACTGGGTGTGCCCTTGGATGGTATCATTCAGGATTGGCAGTACTGGGGACATAATTACTTGTGGAACGCGATGGATTTTCACAACCCGGAGTTCCCGAACCCTAAAAAGATGGTCGAAGATATTCACAAACAGAATGCGCATCTGATCATTTCGATCTGGTCTTCTTTTGGTCCGCAGACAAAACAATTTCGTGAAATGGAACCCAAAGGGATGCTGCTCAACTTCCAGACTTGGCCACAATCGGGTATGGACACATGGCCACCGAATATGGAGTTCCCTTCTGGCGTTCAACCATACGACCCTTTCAACCCTGAAGCTCGTGCTATCTACTGGAAGTATCTGAATAAAGGGCTCTTCTCATTGGATATCGATGGCTGGTGGATGGACTCTACCGAACCGGATCATCTCTCGTTCAAACCTTCTGATTTCGATTTGAAGACTTATCTGGGTTCACTGCGCAAAGTGCGTAATGCTTATCCTTTGATGGCTGTTGGAGGTGTGGCAGACAATCAGCGTGCGACCTCTTCCGACAAACGTGTATTTATCCTTACCCGTTCGGCTTTTGCCGGTCAGCAACGGTACGGAGCTAACACGTGGTCGGGCGACGTAAATTCGTCCTGGCAGAATTTACGCAATCAGATACCTGCCGGCCTCAACTTTTCCCTGAGCGCCATTCCTTACTGGAACACGGATATCGGAGGCTTTTTCGCAGGTGCTTATAACAACGGTTGGAACGATGGATCCGGATCAAAAAATCCTTCATTCCAGGAATTGTATGTTCGATGGTTGCAGTTTGGAGCATTTACTCCAATGATGCGTTCACACGGTACGGATGTTCCAAGAGAGATTTATAACTTCGGAAAAAAGGGTGAACCTATTTACGACGCGATTGCAAAGGCTATTGACTTGCGTTACTCCTTGCTACCTTATATATATTCTACTTCCTGGACGATTACCAATAGCCAATCGACTTTCATGCGTGCTTTGGTGATGGACTTCAACGATAAAAACGTGATCAATATGGGCAACGAGTATATGTTTGGTAAGTCTATCTTAGTTGCTCCGATCGCTACGGCTCAATATACTCCGGAAAAGATTGTACGATCCAATGAACAAACCGGATGGGACAGAAAAGAAGGGGATAATAAGAATACAAATTCGGGCGTAGACTTCACCAAACCTAAATCAACAAAAGTCTATTTGCCTGCCGAAACGACCTGGTATGACTTCTGGACCAATGAGAAGATCAATGGTGGTAAGGAGATAACAAAAGAGACGACGATCGATATGATTCCGCTGTACATAAAAGCAGGAAGTATCATTCCTTTCGGACCTAAGGTACAATTTGCCACTGAAAAGAGATGGGATAACCTTGAGATACGCGTGTACCCCGGAGCTAACGGAGAGTTTACGTTGTATGAAGATGAGAATGACAATTACAACTATGAGAAGGGAGCCTATTCTACGATCACTTTCTCCTGGAATAATGCGAAGAAGGCGTTGACCATCCAAGACCGCAAAGGGTCATTCACCGGTATGCTCTCTGAACGAACATTCAATGTGCAACTGATCGGTTCGGAAAAGAATGCTAAGAGTGTGACATACAAAGGCAATAAGGTTGTTGTAAAGTTCTAGACATTACATAATGATTCTGCGAAGAACCGGAGGAGATGTTCAAAATCTCTTCCGGTTTTTTTATTGAAAAGAGATCGTTCGTTATTGATCTTGACTACGGCAAAGGGATTATTAAAACAGATAGGCAAAGCCAAGCGTGAGGTAGATGGGATACATGGCAAAAGAGATGGACTTGAAATCGTCTTTAAAGATATTATTGACTCCCCATGTAAAATCACCGTATATATTGAGATGGGTAAAGGCTCGCCACTCCGCTCCCATCTGGAGCCCAAAATGATTGTTGCGCAGATCGTCGGAGAAATCGTAGGCTGCTTCTGAAACCAGCACTTTCTCTCCTGTCGGATCTCCTTTTCTCAGATAACCGTCATAGGCTGTTCCGCTGAAGTTTCCGTCGATCAGCAAGGAATAATAGCCTCCCAACTCCAGTTGCAGTCGTTTGTTGTATTTCCAGGTAGCCAGCAAGGGAACAGTAAGATAGTCACTTCGCGACTGTGTCTGCACAGAGCCTGTCCAGACTCCTTTGAGCGCGCCTTCCTGTTTGCTTACCATCTCCATCAGATACCCTTTTACCTTTGCATCTGTCTTCATCCCTTTTGATTCAAAACGGAGTCCGGTGATCACTCCCAAACGACTGTTCAGCCATTTTGTGACATCTCCTTCGATGGCAAACATCAACCTTGGATCATAATGCTCTATCGAACGAATCTCGGCGGGTAGTGGCAAGGGAGCTGTCCCCCCCACATTGAATCCGGCTTTGACTCTGTACTCCAAACCTATCAACGACGAACGCACTACTTCCGCACTTCGATCCTCCTGTGCCTTGACAGAGATGAAAGAAGCAAGAAACAAGAGTAGTGCACCATATCGTGCTGTATTTCTTCTCATAGATTCTGAATTAAAGATCTGTCTTTTCGGACAAAACAACTTCATCAATAAACAACGTGCTCCCTACTGACCCCATAAAAAGATCGCCGGCGATACTGGACGAAAAGACTACGGTAAGGCTATACTTGTCGTCATCCAACTTTTGAAGATCAATAGCTCTGCCTGGTTTATAGACAAAGGGAATCTTGAACATGCGCCATGCATCACTTTCAACGCGATCACTCTCATCGATGCGGGCGATGGCTATGATCGATGGACTGGACAAGACATTCGCTCCATCCAGTGTATTAAGACCTTCATCTGTTTCGAAAAGAACAGCGTAAATATCAAAATTATCTTTTGCACCAGGCACTGTCTTCCCTTTCTTGTCGGTATAGACCGTTCCCGCTTTGTATTTGTAATAGCCCGTCAGTTCGTTGGGAAGAAAATCGATGGGTGTTCCGAATCGTGTGGCTTTGAGTGGATAGATCAAGGCACTGTCGGACTCAAAGGCACCCATAAAGAGACTTCCGGTTGCAATGGGTTTGTCAGACCACGAACCAAAAACACCCGTGCTTTTTGTTTGCAACATCAGACAGTAACCTGATTTCCCTGCCTCTGAAACTGTGGTCGGATAATTATCGGGGTCACTTCCGGAAGCAATCAGATCAAACAACTCATTGCCACAGCTCCAAAGATATTGTTTGCTGCCACTCTCTGTCAATTCGTAAAAGAGGTAATAATGTTGTTTGGCGTCTAACTCATAGTTTTCAAAATCATATTTTTTCTGCAATGCGCTTGTATCGCACGACACTTCATACACCTTCTTCCACTGTCGGTCTTCCGAAGTTACGGTATAATATTGAGGAGATGAAAAGTCAAGCGGTGTGCCACTCTCCGGAGCGATCGTCGCACCACGGGTCAGTGTAAACAGTGGTGCAATGTGTTTCAGATCGGCATTCGATTTCACCATCAGCACGATTTTGTCGTTGCCGATGCGCGGTTGACGCTTCAATACAGTTCCCTGTACTGTGCAAGTCAAAATATCGGCCTCGGCATTAAGCAGCTCCTCCTTGATGCAAGAGGATAAGGCTGCAAGGAGCGAAACCATGAATATGATTCTGACTTCTTTCATCACGGATATTGATTTGTGAGGAGAAATCCTCTTGTTTGATACACAACATTCAACAAACCGCCAAAGGTCAGCATATGGATCATCTTCACATCTTCTGAGCCAACAGGCGGTAAGATCGTATAATCCAAAACAACTTGAGCCCCAAGTAATGATTTGCCAAATACATCATGGATACACCGGTTACTCCCGAGTATTAAACGGATCAAATAGGTCTGGGCACTCCTAATAGATAATGGAAAAAGGATCAAGTAAGCAATCAATATGACTATTGTAATTGGAGGTATTCCCTGGAGGAGATATCTTTTTTATTTACCATTGTCTATTGGATTATAATGTGCAAATATAAAAGAACTGCAGAAAAAAGCGATGTGCTTCTTCGCTTTTTACGAACAAAAAAGTAAACAATCGTCTTAGCAAGAAACTCAAACCACTATATAACAGAAAAACCGACTTTTTATGGCCGGTTTTTCTGTTATGTAATGTCCTTTCAATTAATTGCCACCACCACCGTTATGTTTGATGATAACCGGATTTATTGCTACAATTTTTCCAGAAGAACTAGATTTCACATCCACTTTCTTTACAATAGGAGTAAGACCAGCTTTTGTAAATGTTACTTCATACGATCCACTCTTTGTAAGAGGTATTGAATATGATCCATCTGCAGCAGTTGTTGCTACGACAACACCATCAATAACTACAGAAACACCAGCCATTGCAGCACCATTCGCATCAACAAGCTTTCCAGCGACAGTATAAGTTCCGGCGATACCAGGAACAACTATCTCTTTTTCTACATCATTCTCACATGAATAAAGACCTGCACCAAGCATTGTTATCATAAACAAAGCTAGACAACTCATTAAAAGACTTCTTTTTTTCATAATTTAAAAATTTACAGTTAGTATTCTAATTCATTTAAACTACACGGTAATAATCTTCGACATCTACTACTCAATATTTCAAACAAAGATGATAAGTTTAAAGATCTCAAGAGTAAAAAGAACGACACTCATGCCAGTCATAACACGATAAATCGAGACAAAACTAAGAAGAATAATTGTGACAAACAAGCTATTTGCATTTTTTTTTGCAGTTTACATTGATTTAAGTAGAAACCAACTCTCAATCAGGGAGTATCTCATTAATAATTTCAGTCAATAAGTCATCCGTGAGCATGGATCCGGAAGGCAAGCAGAGTCCGGTAGAAAATAAATCCGTGCACACTTGACGATCATACATTGGAGCCTTTCTAAAGAGGGGTTGCAAATGCATAGGTTTCCAAAGTAAGGCAGAATCAATACGTGCAGCGTCCAGTTTATTCCGTATTTGCAGGTTTGTATGTTGCGAGAGTATGGGGTCGACCAGTATACAACTCATCCAAAAGTTCGATTGAAATCGGTCATCCGGATTGGACATCACATGAATGCCGGGGCATTCTCTCAATTTTTCGGAGTAAAAAGCATGTATGGCCCTGCGTCGTTCAATGTGCTTTTCCAGTGCGTACATCTGTCCTCTGCCGATACCTGCACATATATTACTCATCCGGTAATTATAACCAGCCTGCGAATGCTGATAATATGGAGCCTTGTCGCGCGCCTGTGTTGCATAATAGAGCGCTTTTTCCGCCTCTTCTTTTGAATGGCAAATCAAGGCCCCACCGGCAGAGGTCGTAATCATCTTATTTCCATTGAACGAAAAGACGCCAAAGCGGCCGAAAGTGCCACATTTCTGTCCCATATACTCCGAACCAATGGCTTCTGCCGCATCTTCTAAAACGGGTATTTCATAGCGCGTCGCTACTTCTAAAATGGCCTGAATATCAACCGGCATACCATACAAATGGGTTGGTATGATAGCTTTGGGGAGTTTGCCGCTCTTTTTCAAACGATCGCGGATCGCCTCTTCCAGGAGGTCAGGATCCATATTCCAGCTTTTTGCTTCTGAATCGACAAACACCGGACGGGCACCCAGATATCCTACCACATTGGCCGAGGCACAAAATGTAAAACTCTGACAAATCACTTCGTCTCCCACTCCTACTCCAAGCAACAGCAGACCGAGATGAAGAGCTGAGGTCCCTGAATTAAGCGCCACGACATGCAGTTCGCCGCTCTTCTCTGAGGTGAGGTATTCTTCTAGATCGCTCTCGAAGCAGGTCACATTGGGCCCCAGCGAAGTGACCCAGTTGGTATCAAACGCTTCCTTAATAAAGTCAAGTTCTTTGCCACCCATCTGTGCGAGTGAAAGTCTGATTCTCTCCTTCATGCTCAATTATCCGTTTTCATTTGTCATTCTATTTGGCACTCTGTAACAAAATGGATGTTCAGTTGTTACCATTAAACCACTCACTCCCGACCCTTTTCTGCGAATCATCGACTCCCTTCCTGCTCCATACCATTGCAACGGTCTTACAGAGAATCCGAAGATCGAGTGCACAACCATAATGATCGACATACCACACGTCATATTCAAACTTCTCTTTCCAGCTTATGGCATTACGTCCGTTAACCTGAGCCCATCCTGTCATACCGGGACGCACCTCATGGCGTCGTGCCTGCTCCTTACTATACAACGAAAGGTATTCAACATGCAAGGGGCGCGGACCGACGAGCGACATATCTCCCTTCAACACATTGATCAGTTGAGGAAGCTCATCCAAAGAAGTGCTGCGCAGCAACCGTCCGATACGTGTGATGCGTTTTTCGTTTGGTAATAAACGAGCAGACACATCGGTTACATCAGACATGGATCTGAATTTGATGATCCGAAACACCTTTCCTTTTAACCCACACCGTCGCTGAAGAAAAAAAAGATGCACACTCCGCATTGAGAGGCAAAGAAACACTACCAGCAACAGCAACAAAGGGAATAGCAGGATGAGGAAGCAGGATGAAACAGTACAATCAATCCACCGTTTGAGAAAAGAGCGATACATACGCATTCTAAGTTATAATCATCAAAAATAGAAAAAAGAGACCCAACGAGTCTCTTTTTTCTATTTTTTAACAAGTTCGACAAGCTTATTCAATCACACCGGCAAAACCACCGTTGCGAACCATATTAACTGGAAGCTTGGTCTTGTTGTTGACAGTCATGACTTTTTTCTTATAGTCCATAGCTTGACGATCAGCATTGACACCATCTACAAAATAAGTCAATTTAAACTCCTTACCAGCAGGAAGGAAATCCAAAGTAACTTCAAACTGCTGAGCCTTATTTCCGGTAATAGCACCTAGGAACCACTTGTCAGCTTTGCGTTTAGCCACCATGACAGCATCACCTGCTTTCGCATAAATAGCTTTAGTCTCATCCCAGGTAACCGGAACACTGGTCATAAACTCAGTACATTCATGTTCACGATAGTAATAGACCGGATTATCAGCAAGCATCTGCAGTCCTGTTTCAAAGATTACAAAGAGTGCCATTTGGAAAGCTCTTGTACCTGAACCCATTGCATTCGAACGAGTATATCTGTTATCCTCAGGCTGTGCAGAGTTCATCGAACCCGGAGTAAAGTCCATCGGACCCACTGCATTACGGATAAACGGCAACCAAACGCTGTTTTCCGGTTTACAATTGCCTCCTTGTTCCAAACCAAGTACTCCTTCATGCGCCATCAAGTTTGGATACATACGTTCCAATCCTGAAGGTTTGAAAGCACCGTGGAAGTCAATCATCATTTCATTCTTCGCAGCTTCTTTCACTACTCTTTCGTAGAAATTGACCATCCACTGATCCTGACGATCCATAAAGTCAATCTTACATCCCGCAATTCCCCATTCGTGGAATGTTTTGAAAAGATCCATGTGTTTATCTACTGTAAGCCAAGTAAGCCACAATACAATCTTCACATTACGTTCTTTGCCATACTGAATCAGTTCCTTGAGGTTGATTGTGCTGTTTGGCGTAAACGGATCGCGTGTGCTTGCAGCCCATCCCTCATCCATGATGATATACGGAATGTTGTACTTAGAAGCAAAATCGATGTAGTATTTATATGAATCCATGTTGTAACCTGAACGGAAATCGACACCATACAAACGAGCATCATGCCACCACTCCCAGCTTACCTGTCCCGGTTTGATCCAATCGGTCTTTTCGAGTACACTCGGTGTAGAAAGTTTGTAGATCAAATCATTACCAATCAGTTGAGCATCATTCTTGGTGATCATAAATGTACGCCAAGGGAATGAGCGTTTTCCGACAGTATGTGCAATATAATCTGCCTCTTTCAAGAATTTCACGCTACGGTCGCCTTGATCTTCAAACTCTAATGGAGTTTTAGGGAAAATAGAGCTAAAGCCATTATCACCTGCACCTTTAATAAACATACCAGGATAATCATGCAGATCAGCCTCACTCAAAAGAATCTTCACTCCTTTGCCTGCATCAAACAATATAGGCAAGTAGCTCATACGATCTTGTTTGGCAAAAGCTTTCGTAGTCAATCCAGCATACGGCACTTCGCAAGAAGTCTTGAAACTATTTACCAAAGAGTACTGTCCGGTATACTCAGCAGGGAAATTAACAACAACGTCTTCATTTACAACGTCGATTTCGCCTTTCTTATTCGTCACGAAACGATAAGCCACACCGTCATTGAAAGCACGGAATTCTACAGAATAGTTTCCTTTGAAATCCATACGCAATGTATTGCATTGGTTGTTGATGGTTGAATTCTTGTAGGCGATTGGCGGTTTGATCGTTTCATCAATTTTACCGGCTTTGCTGCGAATCAGTTTGGGATTCACACCCAATGATTCACCTTTCAGATTAAGTTGCAAACGACAATCCATAAGCAAAGGATCTGTTCCGTTAAAGATTGAATAAGCGATCTTATCCGTCAGTTCAACACTCACTTTCAAACTCCCGTCAGGAGAAAGAAGTTCTATTTTTTTTGCCTGGCTCACAAGAGAGACGGTCAAAAACAGTAGGAAAGTGACGCCTTCAATAAAAAGTTTCTTCATGTTTGGTTAATAATAAATTTTTGGTTTGTAATTATTCAATGGTTACAGCGTGGACTTAATAATTAGCTCTCCAAAGAGCGTATTTGCCCAGGCAAACCATTTTCGGGTAAAATTCTTTGCGTCATCTTTATGGAAGGATTCATGCATGAATCCCGTTTCAGCGTCTGTATTTCGCAGCATAGTGATACAAGCATCGATCTCTTTCTTGTCCGTACTGGTTATCGCACGCATAATGATACTCATGGGCCAAACAAAATCATATCCAATGTGTGGTCCACCAATACCCTCACCCACTTTTCCTTTAAAGAAATAGGGGTTTTGCGAACTCAGCACGAACTTGCGTGTGTTCTGATAGATAGGATCGTTGGTAGGAACAGTTTCCAGATAAGGCATTGCCAGCAAACTTGGGATATTGGCGTCATCCATGCAATAAGCATTGCCAAAGCCATCCACTTCAAAGGCATAGATCTTACCTGCAGTAGGATGATTGACAACGGCATACCTCTTTAATGCAGCCTCCACCTCAGCGGCAAGAGCTTCACATCGTCCGGCCAAAGCACTGTTGTTCTTCACCTTCTTAGCTATCTCAGCAGCTTGTCTCAAACTCTTCACTGCAAAGAAGTTGGATGGAATAAGAAAACCATACGTCGTGGCGTCATCAGAAGGGCGGAAAGAAGAAACAATCAGTCCGACGGGCTTCACCGGATTACCATATCCTCCACAACAAAGCGTGTCGAGCTGGCGTTCCGTTTTACGTTGGAAGACATATTTACTTTTCACTCTGCGTTGCTGTTCACGGAACGTCGCAACAATCAGTTCGATGGCTTTTTCCCACTCCGCGTCAAACACAGAAGTGTCGCCTGTTTCTTTCCAGTATTTGTGAGCAAGGCGAATCGGATAACAAAGAGAATCAATCTCCCACTTCCGTTCATGCACTCCCTCTTTCATCTCAGTATTGTCGCTTTTCCACTCGCTGACTACGCCTTCCGGTGTAAAGGCATTGGCATAAGGATCATATAAGATACACTTCGTCTGTCTGTTTATCACACCGGCAACAAGCAATCTCAGAGGTTCATCCTCTTTACAAAAAGGGAGGTAAGGCCACACTTGAGCTCCGGAATCACGAAGCCACATCGCATGGATATCACCCGTTATCACAAACGTATCCGGACGATTACCCTTCATCGTAAAGTTGACGGTTGTATCTAGTGTGTTCGGAAAGCAGTTTTCGAACATCCATGAAAGTTTCTCATCTTTCAGTTTGCTCTTCACTTCAGCGATTTTCTTTTCAACCGCTTTCGATGTAAAATTGCGCCGAGCAAGTTCAGGTCGCATCGAAGTGTAACCACTTTTCTTCTCCTCCTTGATCGCAGCATAAAGTGGACTACCCGCCAAGGCAGCCACAGCTAAAGCACTTCCTCCCTTGCGGAAGAATTCCCTTCTGGTTGTCATGTTTTTATGGTTTTAATAGTCAGTGAAATATATTATTTACAACTTGGAATCTTCAAAATCGTAATCAACATCCTCATCAAAATCCTCATCTATTTCATTCAGATAGATGGTCTGGAAATCCTCTTCAAAAGCATCTTCTTCCTCCTTGGGAATAGCCTTCACATCAATCGCACGGTGAATCATAGTCACCTGTTTTTGAACATCCTCTCGATTGATTTCAGTCCAGATCATATCCTTCAACTTAACCAGTCCAAGTCCGGTGATAGAAGAGATAAACACGTGCGGCACATCAGGCAACTCTTTTTCGATTGCGTCGATAAGTTCCTGATCAAGCATATCACTCTTAGAGATAGCCAACAAGCGCTGTTTATCCAACAACTCAGGATTATATTGAGCCAGTTCGTTGAGAAGTACGGCATACTGATCAGCGATATTATCGGCATCAGCAGGCACTAAAAAGAGCAAAATCGAGTTTCGCTCAATATGACGAAGGAAACGAAGTCCGAGACCTTTCCCTTGACTTGCCCCTTCGATGATACCGGGGATATCAGCCATCACAAAAGACTTATTATCTCTGTAAGCCACCACTCCCACATTGGCTTCAAGCGTGGTAAACGCATAATCCGCAATCTTAGGACGGGCAGCAGAAATAGAAGAGAGTAGCGTTGACTTTCCGGCATTAGGGAAGCCCACCAGACCTACATCCGCCAGCACCTTCAATTCCAAGACAACAATTAGCTCTTTGGCCGGTTCGCCGGGTTGAGCATATCGTGGTGTCTGATTGGTTGAAGTACGGAAATGCCAGTTACCCAAACCGCCACGGCCACCTTTCAGCAGAATGACTTCTTGTCCATGTTCGGTGACATCGCACACATACTCTCCATTTTCGGCATTATAAGCCACAGTGCCCAGGGGAACTTCAATAACCTTATCCTCTCCGTTTTTTCCGAAAGAGCGGCTCTCACTTCCACCTTCTCCGTGCCCTGCAAACACATGGCGGGAATATTTTAGGTGCATCAAGGTCCAGTAATTACTATTACCTCTAAGGATTACATGTCCTCCTCTGCCTCCGTCGCCACCATCAGGACCACCTCTCGGCACATACTTCGCACGGTTCAGATGAGTAGAACCCCTCCCACCTTTGCCACTACGACAAAAGATTTTCACATAATCAACAAAACTTGTTCCAGCCATATTAAAATTTATCTATTACTTGTTTGATCCGATTGAAAATCTCTTCAACCGTTCCCATGCCTAAAATCCCGTTATAGAGATCTTTGCTTTTATAATAATCAATCAACGGAGAAGTCTGGTTGCGATACACATCCAAACGTTTCTGAATCGTTTCAAGATTATCATCCGAGCGACCGGATATTTTCCCGCGTTCAAGGAGGCGTTCAATCAATTCTGATTCCTCCACTTCCAACGCAATGACAGCAGAAATATCTGTACCTCTTTTTTGCAGCATCTCTTTCAAAGCGATGGCTTGTGGAGTGGTACGAGGAAAGCCGTCAAAAATAACACCTTTACTATCTTTCAGATTGTCCAGCACAGATTCCAGAATATCAATAATCAGCTGATCAGGCACTAACTGACCTTTAGAAATAAAGCTATCCGCTACCTTTCCTAAATCTGTCTGTCTGCTAATCTCACTTCTGAGCACATCACCTGTTGAGATGTGATTCAATCCATATCCGGCAATAATCTTCTCGCTCTGAGTTCCTTTTCCTGAACCCGGAGCCCCAAAAATAACTATATTCAACATCTATCTTATTATTTGATTCTTTCTTTTAGAAAAGTTCGTAAATCTCTCTCAGATTACGACCACCTCCATCATAATCCAATCCATATCCCACGATAAAGCGATTGGTCACCTCAATACCTACATAATCAAGAGGCACTTCCACCTTGCGGGCTTGAGGTTTGGAGAGTAACACTGCCGTTTTAATAGCTTTCGGATGAAGCGCTGTCAGTTTCTTGAGCAAGGCCTCCATCGTATATCCGGTGTCCACGATATCTTCTACGATAACCACTGTACGTCCTTCGATACTCTTGTTCAGACCGATGAGCTGTGTCAGTTCACCGTTGGAAACCCCCTGATACGATGCAATCTTAATAAAAGAGAGTTCAGCAGGAATGTTGACCTGTTTCAGCAAATCAGAAGCAAACATAAACGCTCCGTTGAGAATCGGCAGAAACATCGGATTGGTCCCGGCCAACTCTTCATTCATCTGTGTAGCAATTCTTGTGACTGCCGCTGCGATCTCTTCCGCTGTAATGGAGAGACGGAAATTCTGATCTTTTACCCTTATTGTATCCATAATGTACGCATTATCGTGCAAAGATAGCAACTTATTCTATTCCATTCGTTAGCTTTCTCAGATATTTTGTCAGACTGAAGAGTATGAGCGATGCAGCTCCCGACATAACAACGAACACCATGAAAAAGTCATATAGATTTGCAATCTCATAACCAAACAACTGTTTGACCTTCACAACCCCATCCAACTCCTCGGGATAGAGTGCACTGAGAACGCCTGCAAACTTATTGGCAGTCGCTGTAGACATGAACCACACCCCCATCAGCAAGGAAGCGAAACGGGTCGGCGACAATTTATTGACCAACGACAATCCGATAGGCGAAAGACTCAGTTCGCCCAACGTGTGAAGGAAATAGAGACCGATAAGCCACATCATGCTCACTTTATGATCGCTTTCGATGCCACTCACTCCAAAGGAAATAACCAGATAGCCCATCGAAAGAAGGAAAAGACCAATCGCCTGTTTCATTGGCGAAGAAGGTTCCATTCCTTTATTTCCCAATCGGCTCCAGAGCATCCCCATAATCGGAGCAAGCGCAACCACAAATACGGCATTGACTGATTGGAAGAAAGAAGTAGGGATTTCCCATCCTAAAAGAGAACGATCCATCTGTTCCTCCGCAAAATAAGTCAGAGAGACTCCTGCCTGTTCAAAGGCTGCCCAAAAGAAAATAACAAAGAACGCGATGATATAGATCACACCAATACGCTGACGCTCCACTTTCGTCAAACTGGAATCAGTGATGATAAAAGCGGGAACAACAAAGCAAAGTGAATAAATAAACGCGCCGATGATATCACTATAATCCTGCAGCCAATAGAAAAACGCGACAAACAAGCACAATGCCGCTCCCCAACAAGCCACCTGAAAGGTACTGCGTGTAGGTTTTTGGTGATCATCTTCTGAAGAGGTCTGTTCTTTCTCTTCCGTATTTCTGAGAGAATTGGCCACGACACCGATAGGTTCTCCCTCGGGAGTAACCAGATATTTGTTTTTAAAGAGCTCAAACATGATCACGCCAAACAACATTCCAATGGCAGCTGAAAGAAAGCCCCATTTAAAATCTTCCGGATTGCCGGTATCGCCTACG
>JAQUZH010000217.1 GCA_028691445.1 Bacteroidales bacterium
GTATTTCCTGTGCGGTGATGAGGATGTTGGGTAATGACGCGGTACATGATCGGATCGCGAAAGTGCATATTCGAAGAGGCCATGTCAATTTTGGCACGAAGCACCATAGCGCTTTCCGCAATTTCGCCCGTGTTCATTTTCTTGAACAGCTCCAGACTCTCCTCCACCGGGCGATTTCGATAAGGACTTTCAATACCCGGTTGAGTAGGCGTACCTTTCTGTTTGGCGATCTCTTCCGCTGATTGTTCGTCGATATATGCTTTTCCTTCCTGAATCAGTTTTACCGCAAAATCCCATAACTGTTGAAAATAGTCGGACGCGTAATAGATATTTGCCCATTGGAAGCCAAGCCATTGAATATCTTCCTGAATGGAATCAACATATTCAACATCTTCTTTGGTCGGATTTGTATCGTCAAAGCGCAGGTTGCAAATACCATTATAGTTTTGCGCAATTCCAAAATCCAGACAAATCGCTTTTGCATGTCCGATATGAAGATACCCATTGGGTTCCGGCGGAAAACGAGTTTGGATACGACCACCATTTTTGCCCTCTGATAAATCATTCTCAACAAAAGTTTCGATAAAGTTCAGGGATTTCTTTACTGATTCCCCGTTAATGTCTAATTCAGCCATGTTTTCTATCAAATATATATGTATGCAAACGTGATAACACGATGCAAAATTAGTAAAACTTTCCAACCTTCTTCCTGAGAGTTAGACAAAAGAACCTATTCGATGCGATTATCGTATAAAAAAGAAGGATTCAAGTCGGTTATCCCATGCTTGAATCCTTTTTCTATGCGGTTGCTGTTTTTTGAAATAGCAGACTATTCATCTTTCTTTTTTATGGGTATCTCTCTTTTGATACGTTGATCGAGAGAAATAAGAGTTTCGGTTCCAACGACACCCGGAATCTCTTGGATTTTATTATTGAGCAGATCCATCAGGTGCTCATTGTCTGTTGCATATAGTTTGATGAGCATTGTGTATGGGCCCGTTGTAAAGTGGCATTCCACAATCTCTGTGATCTTCTCTAATTCCGGAACCACATTTTTATACATCGCACCTCTTTCCAGATTTACTCCAATATAGGTACATGTATTATATCCCAATATTTTGGGATTGACATGGTATCCTGAACCAATGATAACGCCCATATCAATCAAGCGCTGTACGCGTTGGTGAATCGCTGCGCGCGATACGCCACATTCCGCAGCTACATCTTTGAATGGGATTCGGGCATTCTGCGAAATAATCTCAAGGATCTTTTTATCAAGAGAGTCGATTTTGTCGCTTTTATCCGTGGTTAAAGAAATTGTTGTCATAGTTTTATTAGTTTCTTTCAACAAAAATAAGTATTCGTCTTTTCATATCAAAAAGGAAAGGGTCTTTTTATTCATTGACCAAGAAAGTTTTTTTACTTGTTTTTCTGTAAAAGAGAAAAAAAGCCTCTCTTATTGAAAGAGAAGCTTTTTTCTCTGTAAGAAATAAGTTTACTTTTGGATTTCAATCAATTCTACTTCAAACACCAATGTAGAGAAAGGTTTGATAGTTCCCATGTCTCTTGCTCCATAAGCCAAAGCTTCAGGGATATAGAATTTGTATTTTGAACCAACACTCATTAGCTGCAGACCTTCGATCCATCCCGGGATAACCTGAGATACAGTAAACTCAGCTGGAGTGCCACGATCTACAGAGCTGTCAAATACAGTACCATCGATCAATGTACCATGATAGTGTACTTTTACTTTGCTGTCAGCAGTCGGTTTTTCACCGTTTCCTTCTTTGATCACTTGATAAAGCAGACCGCTTGCAGTAGCAGTAACGCCAGGAGTTCCCTGGATGCTATCTAAGAATGCTTTTCCGGCTGCTTTATTTGCGCCAAAGCTTTTTTCGCTCTCGGCTGCTTTGATACGAGCTACCGCTGCATCAGCATACGTAGTTGCTTCTTGAAGAGTCATTTTCAAGCCTTTTGCATTTACTGCTGATACGAAACCATCATAAAAAGCATCGTTGTTCAAAGTTTTTGTTGTGTCGCCTCCGAATACCATCTGGGTAAATTGTGGCAGCATTTGATCTTTGATCTGAGCACCAATCTGCAAACCTGCATTGTATGCTTTTTCTTTTGCAGTCAATTCTTTCTTTGCATCCAGCAAACCTTTGATAAATGCCTCCATCTGAGTGGTGTCCATTTTCATATTTCCTCCAGATAAATACTGTTTCAGACCATCGGTATTTGCTACACCAAAAGCGTAAGAAATAGAGTCTACGTCTGTCTTAAGAGCTACATTCTTTACGGATGAACCGCAAGAGCTCAGGATCATTGTTCCTGCAATTGCTGCAGCAACCAAATTGAATTTTTTCATCATCTGATTAGTTTAATTGTTATATTAAGTCTTCTTTTATACGATAGCTAGTAATTCTACTTCAAAGATCAAAGTAGCATTTGGTCCGATGCTTGCTCCGGCTCCTGCTGTGCCGTATGCAAGGTTTGAAGGAATAAAGAGTTTCCATTTGGAACCAACAGGCATCAGCTGCAGTGCTTCTACCCATCCCTGAATAACTTGATTTACTCCAAATACAGCTGGTTCGTTTCTCAATACAGAGCTGTCAAAAACAGTTCCATCGATCAACGTACCATGGTAGTGGCATTGTACTTTATCTTTTGCACCCGGTTTTTTACCTTCTCCGGCTTTCATGATTTCATATTGTAAACCACTGGCAAGTGTAACTACATTCTCTCTTTGTTTGTTCTCATTTAGAAAATCAAGACCTTCCTGCATGTTTTTCTCTTTTGCGGAAGCTTTTTTCACCTCTTCAGCTTTCTCCTTTTGACCGAAGAACTCGCTTAATACAGCGTTAACCTCTTCATAGGAGATAGCCGGCTTTCCATTTTCGAGCATAATCTTGACTGCCTGAGCAAAATCATCTGCGTTCAGTTCGGTAACTCCAGACTGTACTAAATTGTGTCCAACGGAAACTCCAAGAGCATAACTAAGTTTATCCATTTAATAATCAATTGTTTATAATTATAATTGCACTATTGCAAAAAAACGGTACAAAGCTAACGCTTTATTTTAAACATTCGGGTATT
Organism: Bacteroidales bacterium; assembly: GCA_028691445.1. GTDB lineage: Bacteria > Bacteroidota > Bacteroidia > Bacteroidales > JAQUTK01 > JAQUTK01. Next base: position 3,097 of record JAQUZH010000217.1, read on the forward strand.
TTGTTTAATTTTTTTCGAAGCGGATCGGGATTCAGATTGCATGAGATGCCGATCGAGACCCTTCCTTCCGACATTTTTCCCTCTTTTCGAAAGTACGAATTGTCGGCATCAAACTGCGAACTGAGTGCGTGTCCATATTCTCCTCTCAGGGATATGCGCCAGTTGTACAGAAACTCGTAACTGATACCGGCACCTACCGTTGCCAAAAAGAGTGCTTTCTTGGAGGGTGCATTCTTGTCATCTCTGTTTAGAAAAGAGGGAGTAACACCGGCTCGAAAGGAGAGTCGCCAGAGATTGTCCAGGGGTAAATGATGGACAAAAGCGATCGGTATATCCAGATAAGAGTAGTTTATTTCGGTGGCTCC
>JAQUZH010000044.1 GCA_028691445.1 Bacteroidales bacterium
CTCAAAGCTACCTGTCAGTAGTTTGGCGGTGCCTCCGAGCAGAAGAATCAGCAGATAGGGGAGAGCTTCCAGAATGGGGTAACTTATCTTGGACTTATTTATCAGAAAGGCCAGCGAATTGTTGGTCAGGATCAGTAGCGAACAACCCAGAAACAGGCAAAGGGCTTGAAAGAGAGTAAACTTGCCGGAGATCATATTCTGTACCAGAAAAGGGAGTATCAACGCATAGAAATAAAAATTGAACGGCGAGTAAAGTGATCGTATCTGCAGGAAACGGCATATCGCTTTTTTTCTGATTGGAAGGCACAGATAGGAGGCCATTTTCCCTCCCGGTGATCGTTGAAAGAAGAGTCGGACTATCAGGTCTGTGACTATCGCATAAAGAATATAGGCACTGAAACTCTCGATAATGCTTCTTTCGGGATAAAGATTACCCAATAGATGAGTAGCCATTATCCCATAAAAAAAGAGTGAGAATACCATCATCACGAGCGAGAATCCCATAAAGAAACGGGCTGTCCGGTTAACGCCGAGCATCGGACTGCGGCGCATCTCTTTCAGATAGATACGGTTTAAGATTCTAAGTGTCATTGTTTTTGTATATGAAGTGAATGATGTTGAGTTATTTGTTCAGAAATATATAGTAAGTTGAGAAGAAAGTGGATACCACTCCCAGAATGATATAAATCAGAAGAAACAAGGTACTTTTCTTTATTGGTTTCATCGCTTTTGTTGTTTGTTGGTGAATGTATGATATAACTCATTTAGCTCTTCCATCGAGATGTCCAACAACTTTATATAGTTGAACATTTGCGGTAGGTTTTTTTCGATAAACTGTTTTTTCAGATATTTCGTTGCTTTGTCTTTTGAATGATCAGCAACGAATAGTCCGATTCCCCGTTTGTTTACGACCAGATCCATCGATTGCAACTGTTCGTATGTTCGTGCGATTGTATTGGGGTTTACTTCCAATTCGACCGCCAGTTCGCGCACACTGGGGATTTTATCTCCTGAGTGCCAGACTTCCAGAATGATCTGCTCACAGATCCATTCCACAATCTGAAGATAGATAGCTTGTGTTTCGCGGAAATCCATTTTATTTTACCTCCTTTTCCTTAAGTAAATGATAGGATGCGAGAAGCATGCATGTCAAGAGTACGATACTCCAAACAATGTAGAACGGAGAATTGAATATGGAGGCGATTTCCCCATTCTGATAGGCTGCTTCCTTTGGCACAAGAAGGAACTTGAAGCTATCCCAAGTCGGATCAATCACATAGAAAACAGCCGCTGTAATCGCGGTGTTGATACCGGAGTAGAGAATAGAGGCTAAGATAGTCTTTATCCAGGGACTCCGCTTAAAAAACAACCCTCCCCAAAGAAAGAGCACAGGTGTGCCAATAAAGGTTCCGATGATTGAGATCCAACCTATTCCGATCGGATCGAAATTATAAAACCGAAGCGTATAGCTGCTGAAAAATGGAAGTGTGGAGAAGTAGCTTGCCACATAGATCAGTGAATAAGCGACAGGAAATGCAATCATCGTTACGATCACTGCGCTTAGTAACCGCTCGATTGCGTTGCAGGGCAATGAGAGCGCGGAAATGTTTCCCGGTTTCAATCGAAGCGTACAAAAGTAATGAACCGAGAGGATTGAACTGATCAGATAGATACAGCCGACTTGTAGCGCATATTGTAAGATATCATTTTCCTTGTCGCTTTCCCCGTATCGTTTGAACAATAAGAGACTGCAAAACAGAAACAGATAGAGTGCAATCGCAGAAATAAGCAATGTCTTCTTGTCTCGATGATAATACTCTAGTATCAAAGAGATAACTCTATGAAAACTGAACGATTGTATTTGTGAACTAAAAGATTTCATAGCTTTAGTTGTTTGGTTTGAATAGTTGATTGAATTTCGCTTGTTGTGCGATGATACCATTAAACAGCACTTCGAGATTGATCTTCCCTTCTTCATTTGATTTGTTTGCAACAATGCCGATGTGTCCGGTAAATGATTTCTCATAATAAAGCGTCTCATTCTCTGCAGGTCTCGATGAGAAAGGAACAAAACTGATCTTTTGAGCGATTGTTGAGATCGATTCATTCAACAGAAGTTTGTTTTTAGAGATAACCACCAAATGGTCCAGCAGGTTTTCCAAATCGTGCACTTGGTGCGTCGAAATGATGAAGCAGCGTTCCGGTGTAGCGGCCGCTGCGATCAATTGGCGCAATGTCTTCTTGGAGGGAATGTCCAATCCGTTGGTTGGTTCATCAAGCAGTAATACACGGACATTGGTCGCCAAGCCAAAAGAGAGGAGCACTTTTTTCTTGTTTCCGTAAGAGAGTTTATGCAACTTCTCTTCCGGACTGATATCAAACTCCTTCAGGTAGGTAGCAAACTGATCTTTTGAAAAAGCGTCGTAAAAAGGAGCGTAAATCCTCACGTAGCTTGCTATGGTCATGTCCGGCAGATCAAATTCCTCCGGAATGATGTACAAGTTGTGTAGGTAGTTGTAGTTTCTCTCTTTGCTGTCTATACCATCCACAACACAATTTCCTGAATCAGGATAGATAAGTCCGGCGATGATTTTCATCAATGTACTTTTACCTGATCCGTTTTGTCCCAGCAGTCCATAGATCTGTCCACTCTTAAAATAGATGGAAAACTGCTGATAAAGGTTCTCTTTACGAGTGTACCCAAAGGATAAATCATTAATTTCTACCATATTGCTTTGATGTATTATACTGTTCTAATTAAATAGTACACCGCAAAGGTAAAGCCTATTTTTTAATCACCAAATAAATGGGGAACTTTTTTTTTATTCTCGGTTTATTTGTCGATTTCTGTTGCCGGGAAGATAGCTTGTTTGTTTATTCTTCTTATCTTTTCGCACAAAAATTCAGAAAAGAGATTATTCCTGCATGAATAAGCAAAAATGTTTCTAATTTTGCATCTTATTAATTTTATAATAGTCAGAATGTTTAGTCAGAAATTTGTTGTATCAATACCTTGTTTGTCGCTCTTCGCATGCATGGCTTTTCTTTTTACTTCTTGCCTGAATGACGACGAAGAATCACTTTCTAGTGATGCCGCGATTTATAAATTCTACTTGATCGACAACGATTCAATAGAAGGATTGTCGGATTATCGGTTTACAATAGACCAGGTAAATAATAGAATCTTCAACCAGGACTCGCTTCCGTATCATTCGGATGTGACTCACTTGGTGCCTTCCGTCTCCTTTTTTGCTACTCCAAAAGGATGGCTCTTTAATGATTCACTGACCTGGAATGGCAAAGATTCATTGGATTTCTCCTCTCCTTTGACATTGACAATCTTCTCTTCGGACGGATCTTCTTCAAAGAAATACACCATAACCGTCAATGTACATCAGGTAGATCCTGAAGCTATGGTCTGGACAAAGAGTGTACCTTCTTATTCTCCGGCAATAGGTATCTCCGGGGCAGGTGCATATACTCAAAACAGCCAGACGATTAACTGGAATGGAAATCTGTGGATGTATAGCTATTCTTCATCTACTACTCCTCAGCTCTATGTGTCGGGCGATAAAGGAAATACCTGGACGCAAAACAGTTTGAGCGGTTTGACCCTCGGCACTCAGTTTGGAGGACTTTCTGTGGCAGATAATAAGCTTTATGTATATAATTCGGTAAACAAGAGTTTGTCTGTGTCGGGCGATGGTTCCAACTGGGCAAATGTTGATTTATCAGTACTACAAGGTTCATTCTGTTATCTTGTCGGCGCACTAGATGGAAAGGTTTGCGGCATTGTAAAAGATCCAGCCGGTTATCTCCGCTTCTTTACGACTCGTGATTTTGTGACCATTGAATACAGTAAAAGTGTGGTTCCCCTCGGGTTTCCGGTACGCGGACAAGCCACCACAAATTATTCAACCAGCACCGGAGTGCCGGTATTGACAACGGGATTGGGCTATGGAATAAGTTATCCTTCCTTTGATAGTCGGTTTGTATTTGACAGTATATTTACTGATAATCAATTTACATCGATGTTTTTTAGTACTCAGGATGGATTGAATTGGGCGAATCTGACCAGTAGCAAGGCTACAGAGATCCTGTCCGTTGAGGAATGGAACGCTTTGGTTGCGAAAGATGTGCCTTATGGACGTAAAACCGGAGCGAGCTTGTATCAGTATGACAAGGTTTTGTATCTTATTGGTGGTGTCAAGAGTATGTCTGCCACTTTTGATGCAACGGTCTGGTGTTCAAGGGATGGCGGATCTAACTGGAAAGAAGCAGATGCCAATAAGTTATTTCCGTCCAACTATGATCCACGCATGAATGCTTCGGTGATCGTGGATGATAATAATGTGATTTCAATCTATGGAGGCTCAAAAGACTATGTGACTCCTTTGACAGATTGTTGGCATGGAAGAACAAATAAGTATGGTTTTTCTCAATAGGTTGAGAAATTTTAAGTGGTGTCATGTAATTTTGATTCGATTTGTACGTTTCCATACAGTATAGAATGTAATTTCGTTATTGAATTTGAAACCACTACACCATATCAAGAGAGTCACAACTCTGCTTCTGTTGTTGATTTTTCCTGTCATGCTTCAGGCGCAGGAAGAGTACATGATGGAGTTGGGTGTGGGCGGAGGAGGCAGCTTCTATATGGGAGATGCCAATACAACCCGGTTTTTCCGGAATACGGAGTCTGCGTTTGGCGTGTTGTGGAGATATAATTTTAATCCCCGCTATTCACTGAAAGTAGATGCCACGCGGGCGAAAGTCTCCGGTGATACGAAGACCTCAGGCAATGCTTTCCCTCTGGGACAAGAGGTCTCTTTTGGGAAAGATATATATAATGTGGGAGGGCAGTTTGAATTTAACTTCAATGGTTATGGCTATAATCTGCGAAACTGCAAGCGGTTTTCTCCCTATATTTTTGCAGGGCTGGGCGTAGCTCTTGCAACCGGAGATAATAGTACCTGTTTTGGAGTCAATCTTCCGTTTGGAGCGGGAGTGAAATATAAGTTGGCTCCACGGCTAAATATCGGATTGGAATTTTCCATGCATAAATTCTTTTCCGATAAGCTGGATGATGTGAAAGGATCAAACCGTCTATCTCTGGCAGATCCGTATGAGATAAATAGTTCATGGTTAAAGAATAAAGATTGGTATTCGATTACGATGATTTCTATCTCCTACGATTTTATGTCCCGGGTTAGAAGATGTAATAATAACTAAAAGGATTGATGAATGTCGTATAAAAATCAGATCGACTGTTCCGTTTTGCCAAAGCATGTGGCTATCATTATGGATGGCAACGGGCGTTGGGCGAAAGAGAAAGGGATGGAACGTTATAAAGGGCACATTGAAGGTGTTGAGTCTGTGCGTACTATAGCAGAAACTGCTGCAGAGCTGGGCATCAGATACCTTACTTTATATACCTTCTCGACAGAAAACTGGAATCGTCCGAAGGAGGAGGTCGATGCGCTGATGTCTTTACTGATCACGCAGATTGAGCGTGAATCGCCAACTTTTAAAAAGAATAATATAAGGTTGCAGGCCATTGGTGATTTATCTCGCTTGCCAGCTCCTGTGAGAGAGCGATTGGAGAATTGCATGCGTGAGACTGCTTGCTATCCCGGAATGACGTTGATACTTGCATTAAGTTACTCTTCGCGTTGGGAAATAACCAATGCGGCAAAAGAGATCGCTCTGCAAGTGAAAGAGGGAAAACTAGATGTGGAGTCAATTACTGAAGCCACTTTTTCTGCTCATCTTTCCACTCGCGAAATACCTGATCCGGACTTGTTGATCCGTACCGGTAAAGAATATCGAATCAGTAATTACCTGCTTTGGCAGGCAGCTTATGCAGAGTTGTTTTTCCCTGACTTGTATTGGCCGGATTTTCGTGCGGAAGATTTTTATAAAATAATGTGTGATTATCAAAAGAGAGAACGCCGCTTCGGGAAGACGAGCGAGCAAATATAGTATGAAAAAACCAACTATTTACAAGCTATTAGCTGCGGTTATTTGTTTTACCTTGTTTGATTTTTCCCTGGCAGCACAGATCGTTTCCGATTCTTTGCCTGTGATTGATTATACAGCAGCGGATAAGAGATATATCATTGAAGATATAACTGTCTCGGGTGTTCCGGATTATGATAATCAGGTGGTCATAGGTATTTCCGGACTGGAAAAAGGAGATGAGATTGTACTTCCGGGAGGAATGGAAATCTCGAAGGCTGTGCGTAACTATTGGAAAAACGGCCTCTTCTCTGATGTCGGCATTGAAGCAACCAAAATTGTGGGAAACAGGATTTGGTTGAATATCCGTCTGCAACGGACACCTCGTATCTCCGAGATCGTCTTTGAAGGATTAAAAAAGTCGGAACGACAGGAACTTGAATCAAAGATCGGTCTTTTTAAAGGGAGTCAGATTACCCCCAACTTGATTGGCCAGGCAAAGATTATTATTGAAAAGTATTTTGAAGAGAAGGGATTCCGGAATGTGGAAGTGATTATTTCGCAGAAAGATGATTTGTCGAAAGAGAACCAACAGATCGTCACGATCAACATCGATAAGAAGACAAAGATCAAAGTACATGAGATAATCATTGTAGGCAACAAAGCTTTGTCTGAAAACAAGATCGAAAAAGCGATGAAGAAGACCAGCGAGAAAGGAAAGCTCCGCAATATCTTCAAGTCAAAGAAATTCATTCCGGAAGAGTATGACAATGATAAAAACCTGATCATCGAGAAATACAACGAATTGGGGTATCGTGATGCACAGATCCTGAAAGATAGTGTTTTCTCATTCAGTGAGAAGACTGTCGATATTTTTATGCAGATTGAAGAAGGTGAGAAGTATTACATCCGCGATATCAAGTGGGTGGGCAATACGATTTATGATACCGCCGTCTTGTCTTCCTTGCTGCGTCTCAAACCGAAGGATGTTTATAATCAGAAATTACTTTGGGAACGTATCAAGGGTGGTCCGAATGATCAGGATGCGGTAGCCAATCTATATACAAACAATGGGTATCTGATGGCTCAGATTATGCCGGTAGAGGTCAATGTGGAAAATGATTCGGTGGATCTGGAGTTGCGTGTTTTCGAAGGCAAACAGTTTCCTATCAATAAAATCGAGATTCAGGGTAATGACCGGTTGTATGAACACGTGATTCGTCGGGAGCTTCGCACCAAACCGGGAGAGATGTACGATCAGTCACAGCTGGTGCGTTCTTTGCAAGAACTTGCTCAGACCGGCCAGTTTAATCCGGAAACCCTCGGACAAGAATTTAAAGTGAACGAAGAAGATGGCAATGTGGATATTATTTATAAACTGGAGTCGAAAGCCAATGATCAGGTAGAGCTTTCCTTCGGATGGGGAAATACCGGTGTGATTGGTCAGCTAGGATTTAAGTTTTCCAATTTTGCCATTCAAAATCTCTTCAAGAAAGAAAACAAAAAAGGAATTATTCCGCAGGGTGAGGGGCAGACTTTCCGTATCAGTGCCCAGACCAATGGTGTCTATTACCAATCATATAGCGTTTCATTTTTGGAGCCGTGGTTAGGAGGTAAACGTCCGAACTCGCTTTCGATTAATGCGCACTATACCTATCAGACTGACGTGAGTTCGCGTTATTATAATAGCAGCAATAATTTATACTATTATAACTATCTGAATAGTGGTTATAACAGCGATTACAGTTCCAATCTGGCAGCGATGGAGTCCGATCCGGATAAGTATATCAGATTGTTTGGTGTATCTGTTGGATCAGGACGGCGTTTGAGCTGGCCGGATGACTTCTTTACATTTTACAGCGAACTTGCCTATCAGAACTACAAGTTGAGTAACTGGCAATATTTTCTCATCACGGATGGTTCCTGCCACAATATCAATCTGAATTTCACGTTGGGTCGTAATTCTGTGTTTAATCCTATTTACCCGCGTGATGGTTCTACTTTCTCTCTCTCTCTGCAAGTGACCCCTCCTTATTCTTTGTTTGACGGCAAAGATTATTCGGACCCCAAAATGTCCAGCAAAGAGAAGTTTAAGTTTATTGAATATCATAAGTGGAAGTTCCTCTCCAAGACCTTTACCTCTCTCTCAAGTAACGAGAAGCTGGTGTTGATGACTCGTGCGGATTTTGGATTTGTCGGCTATTTCAACAAGAATAAAAAGTCTCCGTTTGAAACATTCAGTGTCGGTGGTGATGGAATGACAGGATATGGATCGACCTATGCTGTAGAAACAGTGGGACTCAGAGGTTATGAAAATGGATCTTTAACGTCTAGAGGTTATGGTAATGCTTATTCAAGATTAGCACTTGAACTCAGATACCCGATTATGTTGTCTAATGCTTCGAATATTTATGCATTGGGATTTGTAGAAGCCGGTAATGCGTGGACAAGCTTTAAAAATTTCAATCCTTTCGAGTTGAAACGATCGGCCGGTATTGGTTTGCGTATCATGTTGCCGATGGTCGGAATGCTTGGTATTGACTATGGATATGGCTTTGATAAGATCAATAACAGCTATGACAGTAGCAAGAGCCAGTTCCACTTTGTAATTGGACAAGAGTTTTAAACAATTATAACTATGATTATGAGACGATTATTTGTTGCTTTGATTGTGATGATGGCAATGTCTTTTTCGGCTAACGCGCAGAAAATAGCATTGATTGATATGGAATATATTTTAAAGAATATTCCGGCGTATGAGATGGCTAATGAGCAGCTTGCACAGGTCTCCAAGAAATGGGAAGCAGAAGTTCAGGTACAGCTTGAAGCGGTGCAGACAATGTATAAAGAGTATCAGGCTGAACAAGTCTTCTTATCTGCCGAGATGAAAAAGAAGAAAGAGGATGCAATCATTGCTAAAGAGAAAGAAGCTCAGGAGCTGAAAAGGAAATATTTTGGTTCGGAAGGCGAACTCTTCAAGAAGAGAGAAAGTCTGATGAAACCGATCCAGGATGAGATTTATGAGGCAGTCAAGACACTTTCTGAAGACAAAGGGTATCAGTTGATTCTGGACAGAGCTTCCGGTGTGAATATTATTTTCGCATCTCCCAAGATTGATATTAGTAATGAGGTACTTGTAAAACTCGGTTATTCAAAATAATTAAGTACATTTGCAGCCGATAAAATCGAATCAGATAATAACATTTTAAAGAGTAATAGTATGTTGAAGAAAATTTTAGTTGTTCTTTTCTGTGTGTTAACCACAGGAAGTTATGCGCAAACCGCTGAGTTGAAGTTTGGACATTTAGATACAGGAACTTTTATGGAAAGTCTTCCTGAAACCAAAGAAGTTCAGAAGAAACTGGCTGATCTCCAAAGTAAATATGAATCCGAACTGTCTAAGCTTACAGAAGAGTTCAATAAAAAATATACAGAGCTTGCTACACAATCAGACACACTTCCTCCAACAATTAAAGCGAGAAGAACGCAGGAGATTAGTGACTTGCAGACGAAGATTACGAACTTCCGTGAAGCAGCCTATCAAGATCTTCAGACTCAAAGCGAAGCGTTGATCGCTCCGATCAAAGAGAAAGTGCGTGTAGCAATCAAGGATGTAGCAACTGAACAAGGACTTATTTATGTGTTTGAAGCACCGGCGTTACTCTATTATTCAGATAAGAGTATCGATTTGACGCCTCTGATGAAGAAGAAATTCAATATACAATAACTGTCAGAAGAGTATTCAAAGAGGCTGTCTCCGGTGGGGATAGCCTCTTTGTGCATAAAATAAACCTTTCAATAAGCGACTATCATGATGAATAGTTCCACAAAAACACCCATTGGTGTCTTTGACTCCGGCTATGGAGGACTGACTATCTTGCGTCAGTTTCTTGCTTCCATGCCTGAATATGACTTTATTTATTTGGGAGATAATGCCCGTGCACCCTATGGCACCCGTTCGTATGAGGTCGTGTATGAATTTACCTGGCAGGCCGTTCGCCGTCTTTTTGAGATGGGTTGTCCGCTTGTAATCCTTGCATGCAATACAGCTTCGGCCAAAGCACTGCGTTCTATTCAGCAGATCAATCTGCCTCATTCAGCTCCAGCAAACAGAGTGTTGGGAGTGATTCGCCCCACTGTTGAAGCAATCGGAGAGGTGACCCGGAATGGTCATGTTGGTATCCTGGGTACGGAAGGAACTATTCGCTCCGGCTCTTATGTCATTGAAATAGGAAAACTCTTCCCCTCCCTTTCTCTGCAAAGCGAATTTTGTCCGATGTGGGTGCCGCTCGTTGAGAATCGTGAATTTGATCAGCCCGGAGCTGATTATTTTGTGCGTAAGGATCTGGAGAGACTGCTGCAGAAAGATCCTTTGATAGACACCATTATACTTGGCTGCACACACTATCCGTTGTTGATTAATAAGATTCGTCAGTATGTGCCCGATCATGTACAGCTCCTGGAACAAGGAGAATATGTCGCCCGTAGTCTGGCTGATTATCTTCATCGTCATCCCGAGATGGACAAACGTTGTTCTAAGGGAGGCACTTGTTCGTTCTTTACCACCGAATCGGAAGAGAAGTTTAGCGACTCTGCTTCCGTTTTCTTGCACGAGGCAATCATGGTCCAACACATTACTTTAGAGTAATCGTTTCATACTATTCTATTTCCCCTGCGATTTCTTCCAATGCGTTCCGTTACAAATAATCAAGAAGAAAGGGTTGATCTTGAAAAAATAGTTTATATTTGCGGTTACAAATTTTAAAAGTAATAACCTGATTAGTCACACATAAAACAGAAAGAGATGAGAAGAATAAATGCATTTATTGCGGCTTTCGCAATGACGTTGTTGACGGTCGTTCCCGCTCAAGCACAACTTTCAACGGGTATAAAAGGAGGATTGAATCTGACAAACAATTATTTGTCTGATTTTAGCGCAGCCGGTGTAAGCAACACCTTAAGTGCTAAAAACATGACCGGTTTCTTTATCGGTCCTACGGCCGAATTTACGATTCCAATCATCGGACTTGGTCTCGAAGCCTCGTTGTTATATTCTCAAAAAGGAAGCAGTTATGACATTGACCTTGGTGCCGCTTCCTTTACGGTCAAGGATAAAGTTCATTACATTGATCTTCCTGTCAATCTGAAATATAAGTTCTCGCTGTTGCTTGCCGGAGCTTATGTGTCTGCCGGACCTTATATGAGTTATGCAATTTCCGGTAAGCGCTCTCTGTCGGATATGGTAGGAATCACTACCGGTGAGATTAACAAATCAAACTTCTATGATGATGTGGATTTCGGTATCAATGTCGGTGCCGGCGTCGAACTCTTAAGCCATCTTCAGGTTGGTCTCCAGTACAGCTGGGGCTTGAATGAAGCTGCAAAGAATGAGATTACGAACGGTTCGTTAGGAGGAGCAGTGAGCAATTTTAGCGCGAAGAACAGAGTCTTCTCTGTGACCGCTGCCTATTACTTCTGATAAGTGACTATTTACAACATAACGGTCACTGCAAGTACTCTCTTGCAGTGACTTTTTTTTCTATCCGTGCAAAAGTATATCGACGTCATATTACCCCTTCCGCTTGCCGCTAGTTATACCTATTCGGTGACAGATCCTGAACTACCTTTGGAAGAAGGTTTCAGAGTGGTTGTGCCTTTTGGCAAGAAGTTTTACACCGGTATCGTCCTTTGTGTGCATTATAATTCCCCATCCGACATTCAAACCAAGCCATTACTTGCCGTGCTGGATGATAAACCGGTGGTCACACATCAGCAACTACGTTTCTGGCAATGGATGTCCACCTATTATCTCTGTACCACAGGCGATGTCTATAAAGCTGCATTTCCATCCGGTTTGCGCATTGAAAGTGAAACATTAATCAGGTACAATCTCGATTTTGATCCGGAGATACCACTCTCAGAAAAAGAATCAATGCTGCTCGATATCCTTGAAAATCAGGAAGAGATGAAGATTACAGAGCTTCAAAAAGAGAGTGGTCTGAAAAACCTCCTTCCGCTGCTCCGTTCGTTGATTGAGAAAAAAGCGATTGTTGTCAGTGAAGAGTTGAAAGAGGGCTTTCAGCAAAAGACAGAACAATATGTCGCTCTGTCGGACGCATTTCGCAATGAATCGGCTATGAGAGAGCTCTTCGACACCTTAGGCAGAGCCCCCAAGCAGCTCAGTTTGTTGATGGGCTATATCACTTGTTCCGGCTATTTCTCCTCTTCTGTCCCACAGGAGGTGAGCCGGAAAGAGTTGCTTCAGAAAGTGGAAGGTTCATCTTCCATCCTTCTCACACTGATCAAGAAAGGCGTCTTCGAACTGTATAAAAAAGAGATACCACGCCTGGAGTCACTGGAAGCCGAAGAACAGCAACCTCTATCGTTGAATGAGATTCAGCAGGACGCTTTGCAGTCCATTCACAACTCGTTCAGAGAAAAAGAGGTGGTGCTCCTTCATGGAGTAACATCCAGCGGGAAGACAGAAATCTATATCCATCTTATGCAGGAGTATTTGCAACAAGGCAAACAAGTGCTTTACCTCTTGCCCGAAATCGCCCTCACCACACAGATCACCGAACGTCTGCTGCGTGTGTTTGGTTCGGATCTGGCGGTGTATCATTCCAAATTCTCCGACAATGAACGCGTGGAGATATGGAACAACCTGCTTCATCAGAGAGGGAGCCGGGTCATCGTCGGTGTACGATCCTCTCTGTTTCTTCCATTTACCAATCTGGGACTGATCATCGTGGATGAGGAACATGAGACCAGTTACAAGCAGAACGATCCTGCGCCGCGCTACCATGCCCGCAATGCTGCGATCATGCTTGCCCATCAGTTGCAAGCGAAAGTGCTGCTCGGAACAGCCACTCCCTCGCTCGAAACCTATTGTAATGTGCAGAACGGGAAATATGGACTTGTCGAACTTTTCCTGCGATTTCAGGAGATTGCCTTGCCCAAGATTACGACAGTGGACATGCAGGAGCAGCGCAGGAAGAAAATGGCACGAGGTATCTTTTCCGAACCCCTTCTGAATGGAATAAAAGAGGCGCTTGCCCGCAACGAACAGGTGATCCTGTTTCAAAACCGCCGGGGATTTGCACCCATGGTAGAGTGTCCTTCCTGCTCTTGGGTACCTAAATGCGAACATTGTGATGTTTCGCTTACCTATCACAAAGGAATCAATCAGCTGGTTTGCCACTATTGCGGAGCCGTCTATCCGGTGCCCCGCACGTGTCCTTCCTGCGACAACAAGACGCTCTCCTATAAAGGATACGGCACAGAGAAGGTAGAAGATGACATCCAACTGCTCTTTCCGGAAGCCCGTTTGGCGCGGATGGACACTGATACTACCCGAAGCCGCAAAGCCTATCAGAAGATCTTGTCCGACTTTGAAAATGGAAAGATAGACATCCTTATCGGCACGCAGATGATCTCCAAAGGACTTGACTTTGATAACGTAAGCATTGTGGGGGTGATCAATGCCGATCAGCTGCTGAACTATCCTGATTTTCGCGCCCACGAACGCGCTTATCAATTGATGGCGCAGGTGTCGGGGCGTGCGGGAAGAAAAAACAAACAAGGCAATGTCATTGTGCAAACCAATCAGCCCAACCATCAGATCATCGCACAGGTAAGCAAAAATGATTATACCGGTATGTATCTGGTGCAGATGGCAGACAGAAAGTGGTTTAACTATCCTCCTTTCTGTCGCATGGTCAATGTGTACATCAAAAACAAAGAGCGCGAAATCTCAATGACTCAGGCCGAAGTCGTCGCGCAAAAGTTGCGCGCTGTTTTTGGCAACCGAATATTGGGGCCCGATCAACCGCCTGTGGGAAGGGTGCAAACCTATTACATCCAGAAGATAGTGATAAAGATTGAGCCGGAGGCCTCTTTGGAAAAGATCCGCCTCTACCTCGGACGAACCATTGAAGCCTTGCGCAGGCAACCGGGATTCAAATCTTTTGTCATCTATTACGACGTTGATCCCATGTAAGCTGACAGAGATAAGAGAGCTTGTAATAGGCGAAAAGCAGTAACGAAGGGTGTTTGCCTAGTAGGTTTAATTCCATCAGAATCTTTCCCGCTCTAAACGTGAGCGCCAAAAGAGAGTCGAGTTTCAGTTTGCAGATCCTTTGATGAGTATCCAGCAGACGAACATATCCGACAAACAGATCGTAATGTACAGCCAGATTCTCTATCCCTCTCTCCGTTTTCGAAAGAAAAGCGCGGTTGGTATCTGCAACCTCATGAAACACTGGATTGGGAATGTATCTGAATGAAATTCCATTTTGTTGAAGCCGTATGCCGTAAAGCGTATCTTCATGTCCATAGCCGGTAAAAGCTTCGTCAAAGTGATACTGCTCAAACAACGCTCTAGAGATGCAGAAATTGATCGAGATAAAGGGGGCGGAAGACGATTGCACTCCCTTCTCACACACCTTCTCTTCCACATGGATACCGTATTTGTAACGCAGCGTACGGTCCGGTGCCGGCGTCTTGATCCGATAACGCAGTCCGCCGCAAAGCACCGTCTCCTTCGAGGACTCGTCCAGATACCGCTGCAAAAAGGATGTATCGCACGGCATTGTATCGGCGTCCAGAAACAAGAGAAGGGGATATTTAGCCTCCCTTCCCAGAAAATTACGAATCCTCCCACTACCCAGATTCTCTTTCAGTTCGATGAAACGGCAATGCTCGAGGGCGTTGATCTGTAGGTTGGCCGTTTTGTGTGGTTCAGGCGAAGCATCATCTGCGACGAGAATCTCAAAAAGCACACCCAAAGCAGCAGCCTGCCGGTGGAGCTCATCGACGAGTGTGTAGCACTCTTGTTTGTAGGTTGGGATCAGGATAGAGATCATATCTGTAAAAGTTGTAAGAAGAAAAGAAATAGCTCTTCGTCGTTCATTCAGCGCGAAGATTACCTCTCTTTAACCAATGAAACGGTTATGGCAATGATTTATTTTATACTTTTGGACGCTATTGAACGAATTGTATGAATAAAACTGAGAAAAAACCGGTCAAGATCCTCTTTGTGTGTCTTGGAAATATATGTCGCTCGCCCTCGGCGGAAGCGATCATGAAATCATTGGTTGAGCAAGCCGGAATGGAACATGACATTGAAATAGACTCTGCAGGTCTGTTAAGTTATCATCAGGGCTCGTTGCCCGACGAACGGATGCGTGTGCATGCGAGAAAACGTGGCTATGAGTTGATCTCCCGTTCCAGACCAATCGAAACAGATGATTTCTTCACCTTTGATCTGATTATCGGCATGGATGATGCCAATATCGATGAACTCCAACAACGTGCTCCCGGTGTCGAAGAGGCAAAGAAGATTTGTCGCATGACGGATTACAGTCGGCGGATACAGATGGATCATGTGCCCGATCCCTATTATGGCGGTCATTCGGGCTTTGAAATGGTGCTCGATCTGCTGGAAGATGCGTGTGACGGTCTGCTGGAAAAACTTCGCAAGCGCTAAACCGTATCTTTTTCGAACAGCATAGGGATCAGACGATCCGCTTTTCTTTAAGTTCGGGATACTTGATCCGTGTGTGATAAAAAATCTTCAGGCGTTTCTTGAACACATTCTTCACACGTTCCACATCCTTGAATGTGATCGGAGAGTTTTTAAATGCTCCTTCGGCTATCTGCGTGTCAATCGTTGTTTCAACCACCGACGAGATAGACTCATCGGTATATTCCTGCAAACTCCGGGACGTGGCTTCTACCGCGTCGGCCATCATCAATATTGCTGTTTCTTTCGAGAAAGGAATCGGTCCGGGGTATGTAAATATCGATTCGTCAATCTCCTTGTCCGGATATTTGTTCTTATACGAGTTATAGAAGAAGCGTACTTTGTTTGCCCCATGATGTGTCCGTATAAAATCGATCAATGGCTGTGGCAGATTGTATTTTTCAGCCAGTTTGAGACCGTCATTCACATGGTTGATAATAATTTGCGCACTCTCATCGAAGGCCAGTTCGTTGTGTGGATTGACTCCGGCTTGGTTTTCTGTAAAGAAAGCCGGATTCTTCATTTTCCCCAGATCGTGGTAAAAAGCGCCGGTGCGAACCATCTGTGCATTTGCATTGATCAGTCGCGCGGCTTCATAGGCCAGTGTGCCCACTTGCAACGAGTGCTGGAAAGTGCCCGGACACTCTTCTGACAGTTTGCGCAAAGCCGGGTTGTTGATATTCTTCAGTTCAATAAGTGTCACCGTAGAGAGATAGCCGAAGGTGCGCTCAAAGATGTATATCAAGACATAAGCAAACATGAT
>JAQUZH010000045.1 GCA_028691445.1 Bacteroidales bacterium
CATGATGGTGCTGAATCACAAAAATGACGCAACTACTCATATTTATATGACCAAGTTTGATCAACAACAAAAGATTGAAGATAACACCTTTATTTTTAATCCGGCAGAATATCCGGGCAATGAAATTATAGACTTACGATAATGACACAACAAAAGAATAAAGAACACATACGCTGTCTGATCATTGGATCAGGACCGGCGGGTTTTACAGCGGCTATTTATGCCGGACGGGCCAATCTCTCGCCTGTTGTTTACGAAGGAATGGAGCCCGGCGGACAGCTGACTACCACCTCTGAGATTGAAAACTTTCCCGGCTATCCTGAAGGTACAGGGGGTAATGAGATGATGGAAGACCTGCGCAATCAGGCGAAACGTTTTAATACCGACGTGCGATGGGGACAAATCACCAAAGCCGACCTTTCCTCCGCTCCCTATCAGTTTGAAGTGGATGGCGAAAAAGAGATCGAAGCAGATGCCGTGATTATTGCGACCGGGGCGAAAGCGAAATACCTCGGTCTGGCGGACGAGGCAAAATACAACGGAACAGGAGTATCTGCGTGTGCCACCTGCGACGGCTTTTTTTACAGAAAGAAGACGGTTGCCGTAGTTGGAGGTGGAGACACCGCTTGTGAAGATGCCCTGTATCTCTCCAAACTATGTACCAAAGTGTATATGATCGTTCGCAAGAACTATCTTCGTGCTTCAAAGATTATGCAGGAGAGAGTGCTGAGTGCAGAAAACATCGAAGTGCTCTTTGAACACGAAACAATCGGACTAACCGGCGAAAACAAAGTACAAGGTGCACGGCTTATCAAGCGACGCGGACAGAGTGATGCGCAAGAGGTGGAGATTGTCATTGATGGTTTCTTTCTTGCTATTGGACACACTCCCAACACCTCGTTGTTTATAGAGTATCTCGAAACAGATGCAGAAGGCTATCTCAAACATCAGCCCGACACATCTCTGACTTCTCTTCCCGGCATCTTTGTTGCAGGCGATGTAGCTGACCCACATTATCGGCAGGCTATCACCGCTGCAGGCAGTGGTTGCAAGGCCGCGATTGATGCCGAACGATATCTGAATGAGAAGGGACTCTAAAACTTGAAAAAACAGAACATTTTCTTGGTAGTATGAAAACAAAGACGTAATTTTGCAGCTCGATTCCGCATAGAGGTTTGATAAGTGGCTAAGCACGAAGCTTCCCACCTCACGGAGGTAAACTGTAAAAACAAAGAACAGATGTACGTAATTGTAGAAATTGCAGGTCAGCAATTTAAAGTTGAGCAGGGAAAGAAGTTGTTTGTGCACTTCTTAAATGCAAAACAAGGTGAAGAAGTGACCTTTGACAAAGTATTGCTTGTTGACAATGATGGCGCTATCACAGTAGGTAGCCCGGTTGTAGAAGGAGCGAAAGTGGTTGCAACAGTAGAGTCACCACTGGTAAAAGGTGAAAAAGTAATCATCTTCCACAAGAAGAGAAGAAAAGGTTATCGTAAAAGAAACGGTCACCGTCAGTGCTTTACTGAACTGTCTATCAAAGAAATCATTGCTTAACTATTAAAAACGAAGGAAAATGGCACATAAAAAAGGGGCCGGTAGCTCCAAAAACGGACGTGAATCAGAAAGCAAACGCCTTGGTATTAAGATCTATGGTGCACAATTTGCAAAAGCTGGTAACATTATAGTACGTCAAAGAGGTACAGTACATCACCCAGGTGATAACGTAGGTATCGGAAAAGATCATACCTTGTTTGCATTAGTTGATGGTACTGTTGTATTCAAGAAGAAGAAGGACAATCGTTCATTCGTATCAGTGGCTCCACTGACTGAAGCATAACTCTTCATTCATCAATAAGTATAAAGCCTCCGCTTTTTTCAGAAATGAGAAGCGGAGGTTTCTATTTTTGTGTATCTTTGTACCTTAATAATAGAAAAGACTATTCCAAATATAACCATTATGTTAACGTTAAAAGCCATTACCGAAAATACGGAGGAGATCCTCCGCAAGCTTGCCGTCAAACACTTTGACGGAAAAGAGATTATCGGAAAGATCATTGATCTCAACGTACAGCGTCGTACATCCCAATCAGCATTGGATGCCAATCTTGCAACAATCAATACGCTCTCCAAATCGATTGGCCAGCTTATAAAAGAGGGAAAGAAGGAAGAAGCGGAAGCATTGCGCACGCAGGTAGCTGAGACGAAGGAGAACAATAAATACCTCGAAGCATCGATGAAAGGTGCAGAAGAGGAGATGCAAAACTTGCTTGTATTGATTCCTAATACACCACATGAGTCAGTGCCACTCGGACGCCACGCTGAAGATAACGTGACAGAGCGTACCGGAGGAATCATTCCTGCACTTTCGGAAGATGCCCTGCCCCATTGGGATCTGGCTAAGAAATATGATCTGATTGACTTCGAACTAGGCGTGAAGATAACCGGTGCGGGCTTCCCTGTCTATAAAGGGAAAGGTGCACGTCTTCAACGCGCTCTGATCAACTTCTTCCTGGATTGTGCACGCGAACAGGGTTACCTCGAAATAGAGCCCCCTTACATGGTCAACGCTGCTTCAGGCTACGGCACCGGACAGCTTCCGGATAAAGAGGGACAGATGTACCACGATGCCGGTGATGATTACTATCTCATTCCGACAGCAGAAGTACCTGTTACAAATATCTACCGCGACGTCATCCTGGAAGAAAAAGAACTACCGATCAAGAATACAGCCTATTCTGCTTGTTTCCGCCGCGAAGCGGGTTCGTATGGAAAGGATGTACGCGGACTCAATCGTCTGCATCAGTTTAACAAAGTTGAGATCGTACGTATCGACACACCGGAGCACTCTTACGAATCATTGGAAGAGATGGTAAACTATGTGCAATCGCTCGTAGACAAATTGGAATTGCCGTGGAGAATCTTGCGTCTGTGTGGCGGTGACATGAGTTTCACTTCTGCCCTTACCTTCGACTTTGAAGTCTTCTCTGCAGCTCAGAAACGATGGTTAGAGGTTAGTTCGGTGTCCAACTTTGAAAGTTATCAGGCCAACCGATTAAAGTGCCGCTATCGCGACGTAAACAAGAAAACACAGCTTTGCCATACGCTCAACGGTAGCGCTTTGGCCTTGCCACGTATCGTAGCTGCGTTATTGGAAAACAATCAGACGGCGGAAGGAATCCGTATTCCGAAAGCATTGATCCCATACACAGGGTTCGATATCATCGACTAAGAGAGCCAACCGGCCATCTTATATACAAAGCCATCTCCTACCCGGAGATGGTTTTTTTGTGCGCCTGTTCAGGCTAACTGAAGAGACCATCCGTTATAAGATGTGATGCCACTGAGTCCTATGGAATGTCTCTATTACTCTGAATTGATGTATCTGTAAAGTGCTCCTACGCCAACCAATGATCAGGAGAAAAGAGTTCCATAGTTTACGGAAAAACAATGGAAACAAAGTGCGAAAACATATAGATGTTTTCCCGAACACACGCTTATGTTGGAGAAAACCGAAAGAGTAAGGCCGTTCCCTGTAGAGGAAACGGCCTTATCATATCGTTTGATTTGATTTTTACTTCTTCAGAGAATCAGCATGTGCTTTTTTCTCCAACTGTTTCTTCTGCATAACGAATGCAATCGGAGCAGCAATCAAAATAGAAGAGAACGTACCAAACGTAATACCGACAAACATAGAGAATGTAAGACTACGAATTGCATCACCTGCAAGTACGAAGATAAAGATCAAAATCATCAATGTACTGAAAGAGGTATTCAACGTACGACTCAAGGTTGTATTCAGAGAATCATCAAACAACTGCTTTCTATCGCGTGAAGGATAAAGGTGCAAGAACTCACGCACACGGTCAAAGATAACCACCTTGTCATTCACCGAATAACCAACGACAGTAAGAAGGGCTCCGATAAACGTCTGGTCGACCTCCATTGAGAAGGGCATATATCCCCACAACAAAGAGTACAGACCGATGATTACAAAGACGTCACAAGTTAAAGCGATCATCGTACCCACACTGTAAGAGATATTCTTAAAGCGAAGGAGAATATACAGAGAAATCGCAATAAGAGAGAAGAAAACAGCCCAGATTGCATCTACTTTCATATCCGCAGCTACTGCAGGACCGACCTTCATTGAACTTACAATATGTTTGGGAGTAATAAATTGATCTTGTGTTACATCATCGGATATAAAGTTCTTCGAACCTACATACAGTTTCTGTGCAATATCTGCTTCGACCTCTGCATCATCAGCCACATCGGTAATACGGTAATTGGTTGAAACACGAACCTGGTCTTCATCACCAATAGAAATGACAGAAACCGCATTGGCTAACTTGCCATCCGGGTTAAATACCGGTTGCAATGCTTCTTCCAAATCTTGTGTATTGACAGCTTTATCATACTGTACCACGAAATTACGACCTCCGGTAAAGTCAATACCTTGATTCAAACCTCTGATTCCAATGACAACCATGAAGAACAACAGCAGTACAGCCATTGCAGTCATGATCTTTTTGCGTGAATCCATAAACTTGAAAGAAGGATTGGCCAGCAAGTTCTTTGACACATTGGTCGTGAAAGTAAGGTTTGTAAACTTACCTTTTTCAAGGAAATGTTCGAATACAATACGGGTGAGGAATACGGCTGTAAAGAACGAACATACGATACCGATAATCAAGGTCGTGGCAAATCCTCTGATTGGACCTGAACCGAAATAGAACAAGATAATACCGGTAATGATTGAGGTAAGGTTAGAGTCAAAAATCGCAGAGAATGCATTGCTATATCCTGCTTCAAGAGCTTTCTTCACATTTTTGCCACCCTGAAGTTCCTCTTTGGTACGCTCAAAGATAAGCACGTTAGCGTCAACCGCAGTACCTAATGACAAGATGATACCGAAAATACCTGAAAGTGTCAATACCGCATGGAACGACGCGAGAACTCCCATCGTAAAGAAGAGGTTAAGCAGAAGAGCGACATTGGCAATCATACCCGGTGTCCAACCATACATCATGATCAGATAGCCAAACAAGATGACCAAAGCGATAGCAAATGACCACATACCATCGTTAATTGACTCTTCACCCAAAGAAGGTCCGATCACAGACTCTGTCAGAATACGTGCAGGCGCTGTCATCTTACCAGACTTCAACACGTTTGCAAGGTCCTTCGCTTCTTCCGGTGTAAAGTTACCGGTGATTTCTGATTTACCTCCTGCGATTTCACCGTTAACACGGGGCGCAGAGTAAACCACATTATCCAACACGATGGCAATACATTTACCAGTGTTTTCCTTTGTAAGACGAGCCCATGCTTTAGCACCTTCTGCATTCATGGACATATTTACTTTGGCAGTAGCTGAATTTTGTCCGAAATCCGCGCTGGCATCGGTCACAACACTACCGTCCAAAGAAGGACGTCCATTACGGTTTGTTACTTTGATCGCATAGAGTTCATAGAATAAGCCCTTCTCATCCATGGCTTTGACAGCCCACTTCAGGGAAAGATTGCGTGGAAGCAAATCTTTCACAGACTTCATACTGAGGTAATCGTTTACCTTCACAGTGTCTTTTGCATGTGCAAATCCGATAACAGCACCCGGAGCAGCAGCACCTTGTGATGTCACGTTCAGCTGAAGGACAGAGAACAATGGGTATGCTTTCTCATTGTTCGCCTGCTGATTCATACTATCAGCATTCTGTTTTGGTCCGGCCTGAACGAGGTTAAGGAGTGAATCGGAAGCATTCGCAGTCGTATCTGCAGAAGCTACAGCAGTTGAATCAGTAGCGATATTAGCTACAGATGAATCAGTGTCAGCAACAACGTTATCGTCTTTCAAACGTGCGATTTCACGGTTGGCTGCTACCAAATAAGGATATACCTCAGATAATTCGTATGTTTCCCAGAACTCCAGATTGGCAGTTCCCTGAAGAAGTTTACGAACACGAGACGGCTCCTTCACACCAGGAAGCTCGATAAGGATACGTCCATCATCACCTTCCAGCTGCTGGATATTGGGTTGCACCACACCAAAGCGGTCAATACGAGTACGAAGTACATTGTACGAATTGGTGATCGCGTCTTTTACTTCTGTTCGCAGGATATAAACCACCTCTGCGTCTGTACTCTGAGGAGTGATCTTTTCTTTCAACTCATAGGTACTGAAAATGGCTGCCAAACGTGCATTTGGATCAATTTTCTTGTACTCCTGAACAAAAAGAGTTATGTAATCTTTTTGACTTACTACCTGAATTTCTTTCGCACTCTTCAGAGCTTTGTTGAAATTCTCGTCCGGGTTATTATTGGATAGAGATTTGATGACGTCTGATACGGAAATTTCCAATACCACGTTCATACCACCTTTGAGGTCCAACCCCAGGTTAAGTTCTAACTCACGGCACTCTTTGAAAGTATAGCCTAAAAATACTTTCTCCGAAGAGATTGAGTCCATATAGCTGCTGAACTTCACATCATCGCCCTTCGCAAAATCTTCCGCTGACTGTGTAAAGTGGCGGGAAACGAAAGTAAATGATAGATAGAACAAACACACTAACACGAGCAGTGCCGCAAATACTTTGATAAATCCTTTGTTTTGCATGTCGAATTTTTCTTATAATGTTATCTGTTTATATTTTTTAATATGAGCGTGCAAATATAGCTTTTTTTCTTCTTCAAACCACTATCGGCTTTAAATATTTCTTACCAATAGTGAGAATGGAGTACTTTTTACCTTTAAATGAAGGTTTGCAATCGTCAAAAGGGCTCTTCATCCATAGGTTTAAGGGATTTCAAAATAGCATGTCACAGGATAGTGATCAGAGTATTTGACCTTATTCACCTTGCAATTGTACGCTTTTATCGTCGGACTATGGAGTATATGATCGATTCGAAAGTAGATAAAATGGCTGTTGAATGTCGTTCCCATACCAAAGCCGGTGCTGCCAAAGGCATCTTTCAGATTCTGACGGATCGTATGGTAGGTATAGGAAACAGGGGTGTCATTAAAGTCACCACATACAATAAGATCTTTTTCCTGCTTATCTATATACTCGCGAATAATATCGGCTTGCTTTGCTCGTAGTTTATAAGCCACGCTCATTTTGGACAGCAGATTATTCTTTACCTCATCCATCGATTCGGTATCCAGAGTCTTTATGGTCTGGCTGTAGGCTTCTTTATCTTCTTTGGTTAATTTAAAAGATTCGAGATGGTTGTTCAATACTTTGATCGATTTGTCCTTTCGTATCTTTATGGTGAATGCGGCAGACAAATTATAATAACTCTCAAAAGAGATGCGTTCCACTTTTGTGATTGGAAACTTTGAAAAGCAGGCGATCCCATACGAAACATTTTCTCCTTTCCCTTTGGAGACAAACTTATAATAGGGATACTTCTTCATGATGCGGCGTATATACTTCTCATCGAAATTCCAATGACGGGCTGTGGCAAACATATACTCCTGCAAACAGATAATATCGGCATTACTCCGGGCAATATAGGTTAATATATTATCGTCACTCTCCATCTTTTTATCCATATCACTAAAGCACATGCAATTGTAAGTCATCAGTTTGATGGCCTTCGAAGGCACTTCCTTCTGATGATGCAGCGGGAAATAGTTTGACAACTGAGGAATCGAAAGCAACAAGACACAAAAGGAGATCAGAAAGTAGATCCGCCACTTATAAATCCAGAAAACCATAAAAACAAGATTGAACAACACCCAAAACGGAAATGATATTCCTAAAAAAGAGGGCAAGGAGAATAGACCCGGATAGATATAAGGAGAGAGTAATGAAAGGAGCAGCAAAAAAGCCACTCCTCCATTCATCAGTATAAGACTTCCTCTTATAATATTCTTGATTGAATCCATTGCGTCAGGATCTGCTTGAATCAAACAGTCTTTTTTTCTCTTCTGCAGAAAGACTTTCGTAACCAGACTTTTTAATTTTATCCAAAATAAGGTCAAGATCCTTCTCTTCATTTTGTTTGCGGGCATTGTACTCCCAGTCTGACTCGCGATGCACATCCTGATAGGAAACTTTCATTTTCGGTTTGCGATCTCTTGCTCTGGATAAAAAAGAGAGAACCGACTCGTATCTTTGTACAAAGACACGTGTCAGATCATAGCCATTTTTCATCATCGATCCGTACACAAATCCAACAAGAATACCGCCAAGATGCGCCCAATGCCCTCCTGCATTGTCAGATGTAATACTTAGCAGGTCAATAAGGACGGCTACGATGGCGATGGTTCGTAAAGAGACTTCTCCTACAAACATCAAATTTAGCTTCGTGGTTGGAGCAAAAGAAGCCACGCCAATAACAACCGCAAGAATGGAGGCAGAGGCACCCATCAGATAACTATGAGCTGCATATCCTTCGAAGAATGGAAATAAATTATACGCCAGTACATAGAGTAGTCCGCCAGCAAGTCCACCTAACAAATAAAGTACGGTCAACTGTTTGGGTTGAAAGAACTGAAGAAATAGTTTGCCAAACCAATAGAGCCACAACATATTAAAGAATAAGTGTAAGATCTCTTCGTGAAGAAACATATAGGTAAACAATGTCCATGGGTGTGTGAGAAAGGACAAAACACTTGCCGGTAATTCAATATTGAGCAAAAATGAGTTTTCAATATTGAATAGCTGCAAGAGCACCACAGCCATTCGGGTAATCAAAAAGACGCCTACATTTATATAAATAAGGCGCATGAGTGCTGTTCCTCTTTTGAAAAACGCAACCAAAGAATGAAAACCATTCATCTGATTAGAAATAAATCGGGCCCCTGCCATATCCTTTCCTCCTCCAATAAACAATTAAGAAATAACCAAACAACATACCTCCCAGATGTGCAAAGTGCGCTACATTATCAAAAGAGAATTGAGAAACTCCTCCTATCAACTCTATCAATCCGTAGATAAAAACGAAGTATTTAGCTTTTACAGGGATAGGGATAAACATAATGAAAATTTCCGCATTCGGGAAAAGCATTCCAAAGGCCATTAACAAGCCAAAGACTGCACCCGAAGCGCCCACCGTATTCAACTGGCCTAAGAAGTCAGCAATGGGTATCACACCGTCTCCGATGACATTGACAAGTTGTAAATCCGAGAATACAAGTTCACGATATTCAAAGAGCCAGGCAAGTTCCTGAACTATTCCGGCTCCAATACCGGTCACAAAATAGAAAATAAGAAAACGTTTAGCACCCCATATTGATTCCAATGCGCGTCCAAACATCCAAACCGAGAACATATTGAAAAAGAGATGTGAAAACGACTGAGAATCGTGCATAAACATATATGTAATCAATTGGGACGGAAGAAAATGCCCTCCGACTACAAAATGAAGTCCGAGATATCTGTACAAATCGATATCAACTACCCGCGCCAATGTGATAGAAGAGAACCAAACCAACACATTGATGATGATTAGATTCTTTGTCACAACGGGCATCTGAGAAAAAAAGCTGTTATTTCCCTGAAACATATTTCTTAATTTTGGATGCAAAAGTAAGCTTTTGACGCTAATTTACCCAATAAGAGATACTGTTTTGAATAAAAAACCAGCAGATTCCGAATATTTAACCCTTTTCAAATGAAAACAGATATAAATCTCTTATATTTGCACATTGACTATTAACCAATTACTAACTCTAAAATGTACTATCATGAACAAATTGGGACTTATTGATGCAATGGCTACAAATTCTGGTCTTAGCAAGGTAGATTGTAAAAAAGCATTAGAAGCCTACATTGAAAGTGTATCAACCACTTTAAAAAATGGCGAAAAAATCACTTTAGTCGGCTTCGGAACATTTTCCATTTCAAAAAAAAGCGCTAGAATTGGCGTTAATCCTTCCAACAAACAAAAAATTCAGATCCCAGCCAAAAAGTTTGTAAAATTCAAAGCAGGAAATGTATTAGCAGAATCAATCTGAGACTGAACTCAAACGATAATCTCTGAGCACTTACACGAATAGTTGTAAGTGCTCATTTTTTTATATAAATCGCTTTCATAGGAACCGTTTCACTTAAAACTATCTATATCCGTTGAAAATAGCCAAGGAGGTTTACTCTGATCGCTTTTTTTTTGTACTTTTGCAGCAATTTTCTGAGTAACAGTCAAAACTAACGAAATATGGGTAAGAAATTTACCGAGTACGGTCAGTTCAATCTTTCTGAGATCAATAAGGAAATATTGACTAAATGGGAACAAGAAAACGTTTTCCGTAAAAGTATTGAAATCCGCGAAGGAGCTCCCTCTTTTGTGTTTTACGAGGGACCACCCTCTGCTAATGGTATGCCAGGTATTCATCACGTAATGGCGCGTACTATTAAAGACCTGATCAACAGATACAAAACCATGAAAGGGTATCAGGTAAACAGAAAAGCAGGCTGGGACACCCATGGATTGCCCGTCGAACTCGGTGTGGAAAAATCTTTAGGCATTACAAAAGAAGACATAGGAAAGACTATTTCCGTACAAGACTATAATGCGGAATGTCGCAAAGATGTGATGAAATATACCAAAGAATGGGAGAATCTGACGCAACAAATGGGCTATTGGGTCAACATGGACGATCCATATATCACCTATGACAACAGATACATCGAAACACTATGGTGGTTACTGAAAGAACTGCATACCAACGGATATTTATACAAAGGATATACTATTCAGCCGTATTCACCGGCTGCAGGCACCGGACTCAGTTCGCATGAGCTGAACCAACCGGGATGTTACCGGGATGTGAAAGACACAACTGTGGTAGCTCAGTTTAAGATAAAGAATGCCAAACCGGAAATGTGTGCCTGGGGTACGCCTTACTTCCTGGCGTGGACTACTACTCCTTGGACCTTGCCTTCAAACACCTCTCTGTGCGTCGGTACAAAGATCACATATGTTGCGGTACAGACCTATAATGCGTATACAGGCATACCTATCACGGTGGTATTGGCCAAAGACCTGGTGAACGCACATTTTAATGCGAAAGCAGCCAGTCTGGCGTTGGAAGATTACAAACAAGGCGACAAACTGATTCCTTTCAAAGTCGTTGCTGAATACAAAGGTGCTGACTTGCTTGGTATGGAATACGAGCAACTCTTGCCTTGGATCTATCCGGGCGAAGGGGCTTTCAAAGTTATTCCGGGAGATTATGTTACGACGGAAGATGGAACGGGTATTGTGCACATTGCGAATACTTTTGGTGCTGATGACGCACGCGTAGCTCAGGCTGCAGGCGTTCCTCCGATTCAGTTGATCACACAGAATGGAGAGAAACGTCCTCATGTGGATCTTACTGGTAAATTCTATCTGCTAAGTGAACTGGATGATGAATTCATCAAGACAAACATCAACACCGAACTGTACAAACGCTATGAAGGACGGTTTGTGAAAAACGATTACGATCCGAATCTGACTGATAAAGATGAAACACTTGACATCAGCATCTGTATGGATCTGAAAGCAGCTAATCTGGCGTTCCACATTGAAAAGCATGTACATAATTATCCGCATTGCTGGAGAACAGACAAGCCAATCCTCTATTATCCTCTCGATAGCTGGTTTATCAAATCGACAAAGGCAAAAGAGCAGATGATTGCGTTAAACAACACCATCAACTGGAAACCAGAGTCTACCGGAACGGGGCGTTTTGGCAAATGGCTGGAGAATCTGAACGACTGGAATCTGAGCCGTTCACGGTATTGGGGAACTCCCCTGCCGATATGGCGTACGGAAGATAAGAAGACGGAACTATGCATCGGTTCGGTGGAAGAGCTTTACAATGAAATCAACAAAGCTGTTGCGGCTGGTGTGATGAAGGAGAATCCGTATAAGAATTTCAAACCGGGCGATTATTCCAAAGAGAATTATGATCTGATTGATCTCCATCGCCCCTATGTCGATGATATTGTGTTAGTTTCAGAAGACGGCAAACCGATGAGACGCGAAATGGATCTTATCGATGTATGGTTTGACTCAGGAGCGATGCCTTTTGCTCAAATTCATTATCCGTTCGAAAACAAAGAACTGCTGGATAGTGGAAAAGTCTTTCCAGCAGACTTTATCAACGAAGGGGTGGACCAAACACGCGGCTGGTTCTTTACGCTGCATGCCATAGCCACAATGATAAAAGGGAACTGCGCGTTCAAGAATGTAATATCCAATGGATTGGTACTTGATAAGAATGGCAATAAGATGTCCAAGAGACTCGGAAATGCCGTAGATCCTTTTGCTACCATAGAGAAATATGGTTCGGATCCTTTGCGTTGGTACATGATGACGAACGCAGCTCCATGGGATAACCTCAAGTTTGACGTGGAAGGTGTGGAAGAGGTTCGTCGCAAATTCTTCGGCACTTTATTTAATACCTATTCATTCTTTGCGTTGTATGCCAATGTGGATGGATTTAAGTATGAAGGAGCTGAAATTCCAGTATCTGAAAGACCTGAAATTGACCGTTGGATTATCTCATTGCTAAACACGTTGATCAAAGAGGTGGATGAAAACCTCGCAAACTACGAACCTTCACGTGCGGGTCGCGCTATTCAGGATTTTGTCAATGACAACTTGAGTAACTGGTATGTACGTCTGAACAGAAGAAGATTCTGGGGTGGAGAGATGACAGCAGATAAATTGTCAGCGTATCAGACGCTCTATGCGTGTCTGGAAACTATCGCCAAACTGATGGCTCCGATATCTCCTTTCTATGCCGACAAGTTGTTTTTGGATCTGACATCTGTAACCGGACGGGATAGTGCTATTTCTGTTCATCTTTCCGATTTCCCTGTTGCAGATGAAGCAATGATCAATAAGTCGCTCGAGGAACAGATGGAGATAGCGCAAACTATTTCGTCCATGGTATTGGCGTTAAGACGTAAAGTCAACATCAAAGTGCGCCAACCGCTCTCAACGATCATGGTACCTGCTATTGACGAACTTCAACAGAAGAATATCGAATCGGTGAAAAAGTTGGTTCTGAACGAAGTGAACGTAAAAGAGCTGAAGTACGTGGACAATGCCGCAGGCATACTCGTGAAACGCATTAAACCGGATTTCAAAAAACTCGGGCCAAAGTATGGCAAGATCATGAAACAATTGGCAGCCATCATTTCGGATATGTCACAGCAAGATATTATGTCCTTTGAAAAGAACGGTTCGTTCCTTTTCAAGGTGGAAGAACAAGAAGCACTTGTCCATCTTGAAGACGTAGAGATTATTTCAGAAGATATTCCGGGATGGCTTGTTTCTAACGAAGGAAACCTGACCGTTGCTTTGGATATTACAGTTACAGATGATCTTCAAAAAGAAGGAATCGCCCGTGAACTCGTTAATCGGATTCAAAACATCCGTAAATCAAGCGGTTATGAAATCACAGACAAGATTCGTGTACTGATCGTGGACAATCCAACTATCACGAATGCGTTGATTGCTTACAAAGAATACATTGCTTCACAGACACTTGCGACAGACATTATTACAGTAGAGAAACTGACTGATGGAACAGAACTCAACTTTGAAGAGTTCAATGTGATGATTTCAATTGAAAAAGCTTGATTATTGTTGTAAATAAAGTACTTTTGCCAAAATTAAAAGTTTAACAAAATCACATCATGGAAGAAAGAACAAGATATTCCGATGAAGAATTGCAGGAGTTCAAACAGATAATCCTTGATAAGCTTGAAAAAGCAAATATGGACTATGATCTTCTTCGGGCCAGTATCATGAATACGGATGGAAATGATATTATTGATACATCACCCACATTTAAAGTACTGGAAGAAGGTGCCAACACGCTCAACAAAGAAGAATCGGGAAGAATGGCTCAACGTCAGATGAAGTTTATCCAGAATCTGGAAGCTGCACTGATTCGTATCGAAAACAAAACGTATGGTGTATGCCGTGAAACAGGTAAATTAATACCCAAAGAAAGATTACGTGCAGTACCTCATGCTACTTTAAGCATTGACGCAAAAGAAAAGAAATAAACGAATGTCTCTGAAAACAAAAAGAATTAGCGTTGCCATTGGTGTCCCTTTTCTGATTCTGCTCATCGATCAATTGGTCAAAATCTGGGTAAAGACACACATGATGATAAACGATAGTTTTCATGTGACTGACTGGTTTTACATCTACTTCACAGAGAATCCTGGAATGGCTTTCGGAATGGAACTTTTCGACAAGCTATTCCTGACTTCTTTCCGCTTGATCGCAATGGGAGTACTGATTTGGTACCTCGCTGTTTGCATAAAGAAGGAATTCAAAATAGGCTACATAATCTCCATTGCAGCAATCTTTGCCGGAGCAACCGGTAATATTGTCGATTGTGTCTTTTATGGACAACTATTCTCGCATAGTTATGGCCAGGTAGCCACTTTTCTTCCGGAAATGGGAGGTTACGCACCTTGGTTACATGGCAAGGTGGTCGATATGCTCTACTTTCCACTCATCGAAACAACATTCCCTGATTGGGTTCCATTCTGGGGTGGCGACTCATTTGTCTTTTTCCGCCCCATATTCAATATTGCTGACAGCGCAATTACCTGCGGTATATTCAGCATACTCATCTTCTACAGAGAATATCTCTCCGATGATCACTCCAAAGCAGGAAAAGAAACGACCAAAAACTCAGACTAACCACCGTCTCATGAATATCAGGCAACTAACACTATTGCTTTTTGCAAGCGTTTGGATGGTCTCTTGTACAGACAACAAACCACCTCTTTCTGCGAAACAGTTGGAGAATGTGATGTTTGAACTGTATATGTCAGATGAGATGGCTACGTATAACATAACGCACGACAGTACGGTTGTAAGCGAAGAAAAGGTGAAAAAGAGACAGGAAGAGTTCGTACTTACTAAATACCATATCAAGAAAGAGGATTACGACTCCACCATAGCCTGGTATGGAAAGAATCTGAAAGAGTTTTTAGTCATCTGCGACAATGTGGAACGACGGTTAAATGAGCAGAAAGAACTAGCTATGACTGAAACGAAAGGAGATTCAACTTCGGTACTTTTAGATCGCAAAGACAGTATCAACTTGCTTAAGACTCCTTCGTGCTACACAAATCTCGACCTGTTGCTCAAAAAGGAAATAGCTTTTGAACTAATTACCGGGTCGGAGGTGCATCCCGTTGACACATTGGTTTTCTCCGCTAAAGCTCATTTCCTTCAGGATGGAAACTCTGTTTCAAATCCCAAAATGTCGCTTTCATTAACTTATCTCAATGACTCTACAGGAAAAGACTCTGTTGAAACAAGAGAAATTGACTTATTCAGAAGCAGAAGTTACCAAATCGAGATGGTTGTGAATAATAAGATGAGCCTGATGAAAGTGAACGGTAGCATAAGCTTCAAGAGAGAGAGACAGTTCCAAAAGTTTATGGCATTCGATAGCATCCAGCTGATCAGATATCTCCATAAAGAACCAAGCATCTGGTAATGATTCTTCCGAGATATGCAGCGCACTACGTATTTGCGGGCAAAGATCTGATATTACGTAAGTCATACATTGAAAGGAGTAGCGACGCATTAGTACTATCACCTTTAACAGAGGAGATCGAGCATACCCTGTTTTACAACGGCATCCTTATTCTCCTAGCAGCTACCACTCCATTTACCTGTCAGGAAGTATTACTCACGCTTCAACAGAACCAAGCTCAAGACAATCAGCTTTCCATCTTCGCAAACTTATCAATGACATTGGGTGCGTATATTACAACAGACGTAAACGCTCAAATATGGCTATTAGAAGCCAATCTTGTGACTCTTCAACTGCGAACTGACTCTACGATCATCATCCTCAAATCATACGTTCCCTTCTGCTTATGAGTTCTTCAGCTTCACTATTCAGTAGTGATTCGATCAAGCATTCAGAATAATCACATCCTGCTTATCCTTCAAATAGTGTAAGCAAATGAACGCTGTACCTAAACAGTTCACCAGCTCTTCCAGCATCTTGCATTGCCAACAGCACTAAAAAAAAAGAGTCCCTCAGCAATAAAGCTGAAGGACTCTCAAAAAAGGGGCGGCTACCTACTCTCACACAATAAATGCACTACCATCGGCGTGACCGGGCTTAACTTCTCTGTTCGGAATGGGAAGA
>JAQUZH010000046.1 GCA_028691445.1 Bacteroidales bacterium
GCGGTGAAGGATTTATCCGTTTCTCGGCATTGGGCGACAGAGAAGAGACCCTTGAGGCTATGGAGAGAATCAAACATTGGAACATAAAAAAACAATGATTTTATTACATCCGATTAACGTAATGCGTGTATCTTTGTGTCACGAAACAGATTAACCATCAAAAATCCTCTTCTGTTTTGCAGGAAGGATTATTAATAACACTTATTTTTTATGGCAAGCTTACGTTTTAAAGCGGTCGAGAAAGCATTCTGCAGACCTGCAGTAGCAGTAGAGACACCCAAACAGCTAACCTCTGATTACTACGGCAAGTATGTATTCAACAAAGCTCAAATGACAAAATTTCTGTCAAAGGGGACGCTTCGGATTTTATTTGATGCCATTGATAACGGCACGCCACTGGGACGTGACATTGCAGACCATGTAGCCGCCGGCATGAAAATGTGGGCCATTGAGATGGGTGCCACACACTATACGCACTGGTTTCAACCGCTTACGGAAGGCACTGCTGAGAAGCACGACTCTTTCATCGAACACGATGACAACGGAGGAGTGATTGAAGAGTTTGCCGGTAAATTGCTGGTTCAACAAGAACCGGATGCTTCCAGTTTTCCGAGCGGAGGTATCCGTAACACCTTTGAAGCGCGTGGCTACACGGCATGGGATCCCTCTTCGCCTGCTTTTATTGTGGATGACACCTTGTGTATTCCTACCATATTCATCTCCTATACAGGAGAAACACTGGACTATAAAACGCCTTTGTTGAAAGCGGTGAGTGCAGTCAACAAAGCAGCGGTTGATGTTTGTCACTATTTCGATCCTTCTGTTAAGAAAGTAACTACTTTTCTGGGGTGGGAACAAGAATATTTTCTGATTGACGAAGACCTCTACTCTGTCCGTCCTGATCTTGCACTGACAGGTCGCACACTGATGGGTCATGAGAGTGCGAAGAATCAGCAGTTGGAGGATCACTATTTCGGAGCGATTCCGATGCGGGTGGCTGCTTTTATGAAAGAGTTGGAGTTTGAATCATATAAATATGGCATTCCGTTAAAGACACGTCACAATGAAGTAGCTCCGAGCCAGTTTGAATTAGCTCCTATCTACGAAGAAATCAATCTCGCTGTGGATCACAACTTGCTGCTTATGTCTATCATGGAACGCGTGGCTCAACGTCACCACTTCCGTGTGTTGCTGCACGAAAAACCGTATGCAGGAGTGAATGGTTCCGGCAAACACAATAACTGGTCGCTGGGCACTGATACCGGCGTCGGACTGATGACTCCGGGCAAAACGCCTCAGGAGAATCTTCAGTTTATCACGTTTCTGGTCAACATCATGATGGCTGTGCATAAGAATGCCGGACTGCTCAAAGCAAGTGTGATGACTGCTCCCAATGCACATCGTCTGGGTGCCAATGAAGCTCCTCCCGCCATCATCTCCATGTTCCTCGGAAGCCAGATCAGTTCGGTGCTCGACAAACTGGAAAACAGCACGAGCGACGAAGCGATCGTGATGGATGAAAAGAAAAAAATGAAACTGGCTATCGCGCATATCCCTGATGTTTTGATTGACAACACAGACCGTAACCGTACCTCACCTTTTGCTTTCACAGGCAATCGGTTCGAGTTTAGAGCAGTAGGCTCATCGGCCAACTGTTCGGCAGCGATGACCGCTCTCAACGCTTGTATGGCTGCTCAGCTGAAAGAGTTTAAAGAAGAAGTGGACAGTCTGATCGCAAAGAAAGTAAGCAAAGAAAAGGCTCTTTTTGAAGTGATCAAGAGTTACATCAAACAAACCAAGGCGATTCGCTTTGATGGCAATGGCTATAGCGACGAATGGAAAGAAGAGGCGTTTAAGCGTGGACTAAACTGCGAGACCAACGTTCCTTTGATCTATGATCAATACACCACAGAGAATTCTGTAAAGCTTTTTGAAAGTACCGGAGTCTATACGGAGAAAGAGCTCGAAGCTCGTAATGAAGTGAGATGGGAAACATACACCAAGAAGATTCAGATTGAGGCACGTGTATTGGGCGATCTGGTGATGAACCACATCATTCCGGTTGCTACGCGTTATCAGTCAATGCTGCTTGACAATATCTTTAAAATCAAGAATTGCTATCCGGAGGAAAAAGCAGAGAAACTGTCAGCTCAGGATCGTGCCATTGTGGAAGATATCGCCGAACACATTGATGCCATCAAGACAAAGGTGGATGCCATGGTTGAAGCACGTAAGAGTGCCAATAAGATTGAGTGTGAAAGAACAAAGGCCATTGCTTATCACGACACGATTGTGCCCTATCAGAATGAAATCCGCTACCATGTGGATAAACTCGAACTGATCGTGGACAATGAGATATGGCCATTGCCCAAATACAGAGAAATGCTCTTTATCCGATAAAAGAAACAGAAGTACCTGCAGGGACAAGGCTTAACACCTCCTGCAGGTATTTTTTTTGAATGAATTAATCTATTTTTGAAATGAGTGACGCAATCAAGCATGAGTGTGGCATAGTCATGATACGGCTACGCAAACCATTGGAGTATTATCAACAAAAATATGGCTCGTGGCTGTATGGGCTTGAAAAGCTCTATTTGCTCATGGAGAAACAACACAACCGCGGTCAGGAAGGGGCGGGTATCTCTGTTGTCAAGTTGAATGCACAACCAGGCAAGGAGTATCTCTTCAGAGAACGCGAACTGGGTTCGAATGCCATTCAGGATATCTTTGGAAGGGTATATAATGCAATAGAAACTGCACCCGATGCCTCCAATCTTCCTTATGCCGGCGAACTGCTATTGGGTCATCTCCGATACAGCACCACAGGTCACAGCGGTATCTCATATGTGCATCCTTTTCTGAGAAGGAACAACTGGAAAAGCCGCACACTGGCTCTTGCAGGCAACTTTAACCTGACGAACGTGGATGAGATCTATGCGCAACTGATCCGTCAGGGTCAACATCCTCGCTTTTATGGCGATACCTATATCATGCTCGAACAGATGGGTCACTATCTGGACAGGGAAGTTCAATACTTATATGATAAACTGGCCAAAGAGCAAGAGCATAATCCGTCGCTTGTGATCAACGAAGAGATGGAGAAAAGACTCGACATCGCCAACATACTGCGACGTGCCAGCCAAAACTGGGACGGAGGCTATGCCATCAGCGGACAAACCGGTCAGGGCGACGCCTTTACTATGCGCGATCCCAATGGTATTCGTCCGGCGTTCTACTATACCGATGATGAGATCATTGTGGTCGCTTCGGAAAGACCAGTGATACAGACGGCTTTAAATGTCGATATAGATGACGTACACGAACTGCAGCCCGGAGAGGCGATCATTACCCGTAAGGACGGCAGTTTCTCGATCGATCAGATCTTGCCTGCAGGAGAGCGTAAGGCTTGTTCTTTTGAACGGATCTATTTCTCTCGCGGAAGCGACAGCGACATCTATCTGGAACGCAAGAAATTGGGGCAGCTACTCGCCCGACCCGTTTTGAAACGGATCAATTACGACATTGAGAATACCGTTTTCTCTTTTATTCCCAACACGGCTGAGGTTGCCTATTTTGGTATGCAGCAGGGACTTGAACAATATCGCTTTGAATTGGAACAGAAAGAGCCGATTGCTATTCCCCGTCTGCGGTTCGAAAAGGTGGTTATCAAAGATATCAAACTTCGTACATTTATCGCACAAGACAGCAGCCGCAATGAGTTGGCTACGCACGTATACGACATTACCTATGGATCAATCATTCCCGGTATTGATAACCTGGTGGTCATTGACGACAGCATCGTAAGAGGCACGACACTGCGACAGAGTATCATCAAGATTCTGGACCGTCTTCACCCACGCAAGATCGTGATTGTCTCCTCCTCTCCCCAGATACGCTATCCGGACTGTTATGGCATTGATATGTCGCGTATGAATGAGTTTTGTGCCTTTAAGGCGGCCATCAAACTGCTTCAGGAAAACAACATGCAAAACGTGATTGACGAGGTCTATCGCAAAAGCAAAGCCCAACTCCATCTGCCGAAAGAAGAGATGGTCAACTACGTGAAAGAGATCTATGCTCCTTTCTCTGCCGACCAGATCGCTGCAAAAATTGCGGAGATGCTGACACCGGAAGGTACAGAAGCGAAGGTAGAGATCGTATTTCAAACCTTGGAAGGGCTCGCCAAAGCGTGTCCCAATCATACCGGAAACTGGTACTTCTCGGGCGACTATCCCACACCCGGAGGCAACAAAGTGGTGACACTTGCATTTATCAATTATATAGATGGGGTGACACAACGCAGCTATCAATCGTGAATCCAAAGAGGGGAAAAACGGCAAGTACGGAAGAGAGAGTCATTGAAAAAACAGTTTTCACTGAGGCCACACTGGAAACGGAGTATTCCAACTGTCTGTTTTCAAACTGCGACTTCTCTGATATTCACCTTGGAGAAGTGCTCTTCGACAACTGCCGCTTTGTAGCGTGCAACTTCAGTCTGGTGAAAATGGAGAAGACTTCCTGGTCGCATGTGCGGTTTGAAGAGTGTAAGATGACCGGCATCGACTTTACCGACTGCAACAGGTTTACGTTTTCAGCCTGCTTCATCGGATGCAATCTGAACTATGCCGTTTTTACAGCCAACAATCTGCAAGATACCCGGTTTGAGGATTGCACACTGGAGGAAGCTACGTTTAGTCAGTCGAATCTGAAAGGTGCTTCTTTTGCCAACTGCAATCTTAGACGGGCAATCTTTTCATCCTCCAATCTCGAAAAGGCAGACTTCTCCACAGCACTCCATTTTGAGATCGATCCAAACAGCAACAAACTGACAAATGCAACCTTTTCGCGCTTTGGATTGAGCGGATTGGTCGCTTCGTTTGGCATCAAACTGGTGGATTAGCTGTAAGGCGGTTTTTGGGCTCAGCTGCTGCAGGCTCTGGATGCTTAATTTAATTCCATTGCTTCGTTAAGAGCACACGCTCTCTTGTCTTATACTGAAATAAGTAGACACATTATTAACAAATGAACAATGTGATACATGTTGCGTGATGAGCCGTACTTGGCGGAGACTGAGTATGTGGTCGTAGTTGGTCAGTCCGGCGGATTCCATATTTCTCTTTTTCAAAAACTGTAACTACTTGATTTATAATCACAAAAAAGTCCAAGTATTTTCCGAAAAAATATACGGAAAACTCCGGAAAGATATACGGTTAAAAGCAAAAAGTTTTCCCATAGTTTCCGGCAAAACTATGGGAAAACTTTTCAGGGGTTTTGGAACGTTTTTTGATTGCTTTTTAGACACACCAAAATGCCAAGTTTGGTGCAAAATGCTTTATCAAAAAGCGGCAATCGATTGCTCTTTTGATCCCATTTTTTTGAGCGAGCAACTAAAATTAAAACAACAAATGTATATCAAACAAGCTGTAGGAGTTGGCCTAAACAAAGAGATGGAGTAAGAAAAATAGGGGCTATTTTTCTTACTCCATCTCTTTAAGTCAGAGCTAATCAGCTAAAGCTGAAAGAGCAGTTATTCAAAATCCGGAGTATTTTCCTTGAAGCTGGCCTTCAAAGATTGAATTACCTCCACAGCTCTTTGCATGATATTACCCATCTCCTGTGACTGACCAAACGCCTCAATTGAGCTCTTTGTTCCGTCAGCAAACACGGCGTTAGTTGCCAACCAGCCTTCATCCAGATTATCTTTAGCAGCTGCCTGGAAGGTAGCGATAATGGACTTTCCGGACATCAGTTTGATGGATAAGTTCTGATTGATATAAGCAGCTGAAGCTTCAATTACAGGTCTCAATGCAGCATATCGCGCAGCTGAATCTGAATAGTACTGTTCCTCAATTTGAGCAGCAACATTGTCGATGGAATCCATATTTCTAACAAATGCCGGACCATCTAGTACCTTTCCAGTCATCGAAAGTTCGCCGAGGATACCGGTCACCTCAATCGCTTTTGTATTTTTGAGAATCGTCTGGTCATCCATTCCTTTGCTCAGTGTTGTTCCGATAGCAGCAGCTGCTAAGGAAATCAACTTCTTATCGCTTACGGATACAAAGAACTCGGAAGTAGATTTTGTCGACTGGTCTTTCAATTCAAAACCTGTAGCAAACTTACCCATTCCCCAATTGATCGCAAATCCTTTGTGCATGGTAATGGTATCATAGTTAGCATAATCCATCGCAATGGAAGAAGTCATTACAGTCTTACTACCCACTTTTATCACAGCTGAAATCGTTTGTGGAATAGGCCTTCCATTCAAT
Source organism: Bacteroidales bacterium (assembly GCA_028691445.1). Taxonomy (GTDB): domain Bacteria; phylum Bacteroidota; class Bacteroidia; order Bacteroidales; family JAQUTK01; genus JAQUTK01. The sequence continues at coordinate 6,270 of JAQUZH010000046.1, forward strand.
TGATAAGTCGTGTAAGACAACGTGGCAATACCGGTATTGGTAGTCGCGGTTTTGGAAGCCGGGAATTTCATAACCATCTGTGGCTTTGTTGAATCAGGTACAATGTCAAACTTTTTTGCATCTTTGTTAAACGTGTAGGTACCAAGTAATTGATTGACCATTCTCATATCAATACTCTGGTGCATCATCGCAATGGGATCATTTACTGTTGGTTGCATTGCTAGAGCAGAAAAAGACTCAGCCATGAATGAGTTTTGCATCATCGGCATCACTGCACCAAGCGAAGCCATCGCTGCCACTCCTTCTTCATTCTTTATACCATCAAGCGCATTCACAACATTCAGCCCATTTGATTCAAACAGCTGCTTTGCTTCAGTAAAAGTGATCGTATCGTTTCCTCCGCCACCTTTTGGTCCATCTTCATCATCATCACTACAGGATGTAACACATGGCAGTGCAATCAGTGTAATTGCCACCATTAAATAAGAGTACAGCTTCTTTTTCATGATTTCTATTTTTTAGTTTTGAACAATTCGGATAATCAACACACAAATATATGCATTAGATCACACAAATCGAAGCTTTTTACAGACTTTTTCAAAAAAAGAAGGTCAAACATGCTGTTTGACCTTCTTTTTATCTAATTTTTAAAAATACAGAACTTATGCTTTCTCCCACTGTTCACGAATTAACTTAACAGCAGCCGGAACAGTTACTTTTTTATCGCCAACTGAACCACATTCAAAGCTTACATCATGTTGGTAATTCAACTCTTTCAACGCTTTAAATCCATCTACATAATCATCAGCAACACCATCTTCACCCGGCATGCTTCTACGCTTACGGCTTGCGATGTGAACATGTTGCAAATAACGTGAACCTGCAGATAAGAAGGCGCCTCTGTCTGAAACTTCTTCTTTTGTCATGTGCCAGAAGTCGCCCATACATTTGAGACCTTCACAATTCGCGTCACGACACATAGAAGCAGCATCCCCTACTTGGCGTAGATAAAAAGCTTCACCTCTGTTGAGCGGTTCGAGAATCAGTGTTGTTTTGTGCTGTAATGCAAACTCGCCCAACTCTTTCAGTTCTTCAATCAGGAAATTTCTGGTCTCCTGAGTGTGTGGCATGGCTGGCTTCTGTCCATTAAATCCTGGTACCAGAATAACACCTTTTGATTTGAGTTCGCCAGCAGCTGCAAGTATTTCCTTCATGGTATTCATGCATTGTTTACGTACAGCAGGATCTTCAGCTAGAAGAAACCCCTGAAAACCTGCACAGATAGCACTGATATGGATAGAGCGTCCTCGCAGAGCTTGATCAAACTCGTTGATTCTTGATGCCAGATTTCCACCACCGGGCTCCAAACCAACAATTCCCAACTTCTCCATGTAATCAAGCTTTTCGGTCAGTGTCGATCCGATTCCAGTTCCTTCCTGGAAGGAGAGATTTAGCTTAACAGACTTATTACCGCCTTTATTAGCTGCTTTTTGACTTCCATCGGCAGCCATTAAAGAATAAGATCCTACGGATGCCAATGCAGTGCATGCTGCTGCAGACTTTATGAAATTTCTTCTATTCTTTTCCATATTTCCTATTTATTATTTACCTACACCTGGTCTATGTACTACATATGATGTCATGTCCATCGGTCCGATTTTCGGATTCTCCGGCATCAAATTCATGGTTGAAGAGGAGATCTCATCCCATGTAACTGTCTTTCCTGTATAAGCCGATTCACGACCTAATACAGCACAGAGACAAGAGTTTGCTACTATTTCTGCCTCATTGAGCGGTTGATTTGAACGGATATGATTCACAAGATCGACATGCTCTAACACGTAGGCATTTGTTTGTGTATGTTCCTTACCTTCTGCTTCGCCATCAAACTTCCACAATTCTTTTCCTTCAAGGTCGCGAATGGTGTTGTCTCCTGAACTCCAAGAACCTTTGGTTCCCTGAACAAACTCGGATACATTATTCGAGCAACCATCAATCTGACGACACATACTGTGCATATGGATACCACCTTCATATTCAAAGTCGATACTGAAGAAGTCAAACTGGTCACCTGTAACACGATGTACACGATCACCAAAACCTGTAGCTTTAACAAGTTTCTTTCCTGAGAACCAGTTGAACACATCAATATTGTGAACGTGTTGTTCTACAATATGATCTCCTGATAACCATCCCCAGTTCACCCAGTCACGAATCATCCATTCCATGTCGCTGAATTCCGGTTTACGATCTACATACCAAAGCATACCACCATTCCAGTATACGTTACCTCCGGTAATTTCACCAATCAAACCATTTTTGATCTGCTTGAAAGCTTCCACATAGCAGCGTTGGTGACGACGTTGAGTACCGCATACAACACTCAGTTTCTTCACATCTGCTTGTTTAGAAGCAGCTACAATCGTACGATAACCTGTAGCATCTACTAAGATAGGTTTTTCCAAGAATGCATGTTTTCCCTTTTCAACAGCATATTTGAAGTGGATCGGACGGAAAGCCGGTGGTGTAGTCAAGATAACCATATCCACGTCAGTATCCATCAACTGTTTGTAAGCATCAAAACCTACAAAACATTTATCATCTGGAATCTCAATTCCTTTTTCATTTTTAAGACGTTCACGAAGATTGTTCAATCGATCAGGAAACACATCAGCTAAAGCTGTAATAACGAGATTATCTCCCGAATTTAAGAAATCGAAGGCAGCTCCGGATCCACGTCCACCACAACCTACAACACCGGCTTTAACTTCTTTTCCTTCATTTGCCTTATCTGGTAGCTCAGGAATATACGCTCCATCCAACTGTTTTAGAGGAGTCAAACCACCTTCTGATCCTTTTGAAGAATCACCGCTTCCTGTACAACCATTCAAGAGTAAACCGCTTCCAACTGTAAGAGTAGTTGCTGCTCCGAGAAAGCTTCTTCTGTTCATGTTACCTGTTTTTCCCATTTTACATTCAGTATTAAATTAATGTTCGTTATTGATAATTATTTCATTTGACTGACTATTCAGCGCTGACTCCTTCTCACAAACAACTCGGAACCCGATGCCTTTAATATCGGAGTACCACCAGATACTCTTAGGCTGTTGTGGGTCAGTACGCAACCATTTTGCATGTTTTGTATAGTCTCGTGTAGCACATCTTAGTTCGGAGGCATCCATTGTATAGTTACCACCTCTTACAACTCTTTCTTCACCTGAAGCCGGACCTTTCGGATCGGTCACCTTAGCATCTGTTTGAGCATATGCATCGGGTTGATAGTAATCCGAACAATACTCCATCACATTTCCCAGCATATTCTTCAATCCAAATGGATTAGCAGCTACTTGAGAAGGTTCTTTCGTTCTATTTTTAGTATTGAGCTGATAGGCCACATAAGTATTTATAACAGCTGTGTCAGGACTAAAGAATCGGCGCATGAAACCTTCTGATGAGAAATCTTTGGGTTCACCTTCGAAGAAGTATGGAGTTTCTTTTCCACCGCGGGCAGCATATTCCCATTCAGCTTCGGTAGGTAAACGGTATGTCTTGCCTGTTTTGGCGGAAAGCCATTGGCAGAAGGTCTGCGCAGCATAATGTGTCATTGTGATAGCAGGTCTGTCAACGCCACCCCATCCTTGATCCGGAAATCCGAAAGGAGGTGTTGGTCCACTGATTCCATCTACATCAGGATTGGAAGAGTTGTTTTTATAGACAGTTTCTGGAGAAGTACGACCTTCTGAAAACGTTTCACCATAAAATGCCCAATATTGTTCCCAGGTTACTTCAATCTCAGCCATAAAGAAAGGCGAAACTGTTACCTCGCGAATCGGGCCTTCATCTTCTTTACGGAAACTCTCTTTTTCGGGACTTCCCATTTTATATGAACCTCCGGGAATTGCTTTCATATTAAAGGAGACTGCTGTACCCGGTATTTGTTCTGTAAAAGATTCAAATGACTGAACGATAGTCGGAGCGGTAAAGAGTGTTTTATCTGTCACATTCGCACCTGGAATACCTGCCAATTTTTTATGTGAGTAATTAGGTATTGCATGTCCCACATCAAGGTGGCATGAAATACACTGCAAATTCAGTTCTTTTTCTTTGTCTGTATAATACAGGTGAGCGGTAACTCCATCGTCAGTTACATTCTTCGGAAAAAGATTGGTATGACACTCTTTACACGACTCATTAGGAATATACTTTACAGCATTTTCTAACTGTTGTTTACTTTCCCAATCAATCGATGCACTGTCTTTTGTCATATAGGAGTATAAATCTTTCATACCCAATACAACTTTTGATTTCCATTGATGAAAACCTTTTTTACGAGGCAAGTGACAATCTACACAATGTACTGTGACCCCACTCTCATTATTCACATGAACAGATAGTTGCCATGATTCATCAGCCTTAGGATGAATGTGACAAGATTGACAATAAGCATCTGTTGATGTATAGTTATACGTTGCGATAATCGCCAAGAAAAGTGAGATTCCAAACGAAACTCCCAAAACAAACCAAGCAATAATGTGTTTTTTCTTTGTCATAAATACTGTCATAATTAAGCGATCGTAAATGTAATTGAAATGGGAGATACAAAAAAATAAATAGCTCTTGTTTTGAGATAGTTTAAGACAAAAAAAACTAAATCACTAAAAGTGTCCATCTTATAAAAGAAAAGAGGGCCTTTCGAGCCCTCTTTTCGTAGTATAGAAACTTTTAATTATTTTGCTTCGAAGATAACAACACGGTTCCATTCGTTTACATCGTATGGCTGAACTGTATCACCCTTCCATTCCATAGAAATTCTAGAAGAAGCGACTCCGTATTTATCTGTCAAGACTTTAGCAACTGCTTTTGCACGTTTCTCAGACAACTTGTTATTGTAATTTGGGTTACCAGTTTTCTTATCTGCATAACCAATCACTTTAACTTGTACATCAGATTCTGCTTTCAAGAAATCAGCCACATTACGGATGCTGATCTGTTGGTCAGGACGAATAACTGCACTGTTGATCTTGAAGTAAACAACGTTAGGAATGTAGTTAGTTACATTTTGAACAGTTTGAACTGGTTTTGGTTGTTCACGTCTTGGTCTCTTGTTAGCATCGGCCAATTGAGAACGCAAGCTGTTGATTTCGTCATTCAAACTTTGGATCTGTGCATAATCCATAGGTTCAACCACTGTGAAAGTACGGGTCTTAAATTTGTATGCAAGATTTAATGTTGCATCAAAATTGTAGTCATAATTGTCATTTACATCATTTGCACCATCAAAGTAACCTGAATAAACAGTGTTAGCGAGCTCCAAGCTCAAGTCAAATGCAGAAGAAAGACGGAATTTACCAATCAAACCGCTGTTAAATGTCAAAGAACCATTTGAACCTGAAGTGAAGTTGTCATGATTGAATGAACGAGCATAACCAGCACCTACAAAAGGAATCAAAGAGAATACTCTTTTCTCATTGTATCTTCCAAATGTGTTCATCAAATCAAGCATTCCATCGATATGTCCACCTGCATAATCAAAGTCTCCTGCTCCAGAAGTAGCATCAGACACTGAATACTGTCCATAGACACCTTGTAAACGAAGTCCAAACATTGGATTAATCCATTTACCTACATTAAGCTTTGCGGTTGGATTAAATTCTTCTACTTGATCTGTAAAAGAAGAAGTACCAGTACCAAAATAGCTTGAGATACCGCCACCAACAGACAGATACCAGTTATCGCAAAACTTATTGTTCTTGAACTCTGTTTTGATTCCAGCCTTTTCACTGTAACCAACCTTTTCTCCTGTCTGAGCAAAACCCATCGAAGAGATACATAATGATAATAGTAACAACTTTGTCTTCATACTTTGTAATTTATTAGTTAACAATTCAAACGATCAATTAGATTTTACGAGACAAATATATATCGATTTCATTAACAGACAAAAGAAAAAGCGACTTTTTTTCTAAAAAGAAGGTCGTTTACCTCATTTAGACGGTTTTTTTCAAGATTTTGAATGAACATCGGTGTTATTACAAGCAAAATGCTTGAAATGGCTTTAACCCAAATCAAGCATTTAATTTTATTATTCTGTGCACAGGAGGAGATTCGAACTCCCACACCGTTACCGGCACTACCCCCTCAAAGTAGCGTGTCTACCAATTTCACCACCTATGCAAATACACTCTATCGAATGGAAAAGATCCTTTAAACTGACCTCCTCAGCACCCTTTTCAAGCGCGAGTGCAAAGGTATCTCATTTTTTTATTCCGCCAAAAAAATTCAGACATTTTTTCAGTCCATTCGCGTTTTATAGTCGTTATAACTATACTCTCGCCAAATTTCAAGTGTGTCATCGCAACGCCAACATGCAATGGAAGGATGAGAGATTCCATTGAACAGCGTTGTTTTCACCAGTGTATAATGCAGCATGTCTTCAAAAATGATCTTATCGCCGGGTTTTAGTTCGCGATCAAACGACCAGCTTCCGACAAAATCGCCCGACAAACAGCTATTACCGCCCAAACGGTAGGTTGGCATGCCTTCTTTTTCATCTATCGCGCCAAGAACAGAGGGTTTATAGGGCATCTCCAAACAATCTGGCATATGACAAGCAAAGGAAACATCTAATATTGCAGTCTTTATTCCTGAATTATCGACAATATCAACCACTGTTGAAACCAGGTAACCGGTACGCCAGAGAAATGCGCTTCCGGGTTCCATTATTATGTGTAGATGTGGGTATTTTGATTTGATTTCTTTCAATAAGACAATGAGATGGTTGACGTCATATTTCTGACTGGTCATCAGATGGCCTCCACCCATGTTGATCCATTTAATAGAAGAGAAATAAGAACCAAACTTTTCTTCAACCTGTCTGAATGTTTTCTCCAGATCATAGGAAGTTGATTCGCACAATGTATGAAAATGAAGTCCTTCGATGCCATCGGGGAGTTTTCCTCCAAGCGAATCGACTGTTACACCCAAGCGCGAACCGGGTGCACATGGATTGTACAGATCGGTTTCCACGTCGGAGTACTCCGGATTGATCCTCAACCCACAGGAGATCGCTGGGTAATCCTTCTGAAGAGTGGGATAAAATCGTTCAAACTGCGACAGCGAATTAAAGGTAATGTGGGAACTACAGCGTGCTATTTCGGGAAACTCTTTCTCTGTATAGGCAGGAGAGTAGGCATGGGCCTTGGTACCCATCTCTTCATAGGCCAAAAGAGCTTCAGACAGCGAACTGGCTGTGGTATACGGAACATACTCTTTTATTATAGGAAAAGCTTTCCATTGTGCAAAAGCTTTAAATGCAAGAATAATCTGCACTCCGGTGGCTTGTTGGACAGAAGAAATCAATTTCAGATTAGCACGTAGCAATGATTCATCCAACACATAACAGGGGGATTCTATTTTATTAAAATCGATCATTCGTAGTAATATTTTAGGTTATAACTTTTTAAAACGTGCAAACTTAAGCAATAATTGCTTCTCTCCAACATGTTCAAAGGCTACTTTTGCTTTACAACTGTCACCTTCTCCCTCCAAACTGATCACCTCCCCTTTTCCAAAGCGTTCGTGTTCAATGTGATCACCGACACTTAGATCGTATTGAGGAAAAGAAGAGATATTCTTTTTATTGTCTGTCACCCCAGATACCTTCTTAAACTGAGGAGGGGTTGTGGTGCGTGCTACTCCAAACGGTGAACGGGCATTGTTCTCTGGCTGGGATTGCACTTTTACAGTATTTGCCTCAGGTAAGTCCAAAAACTGCGGATCTATTTCATACAGAAAACGGCTCGGACGGCATAGTTCCATCGAACCATTGCGGAAACGAGACTTCGTACAGGAAAGAAAGCAGTTTTCTTTTGCCCGGGTAATGGCCACATACAACAGCCGTCGCTCCTCTTCAATAGCCTTTGGAGAGTTCATACACATGGAAGAGGGAAAAAGATCTTCTTCCAATCCAACGACAAACACATTCTTGAACTCCAGTCCTTTCGCCGAATGTACAGTCATCAGCGTCACCTTACTGACCTCTTCTTCCTCATCAGCATCCTGATCTGTAAGCAAAGAGACTTCCGAAAGAAAATCAATCAAGCGGACAGATTCATCCCCCTCTTCTTCGCGGTTGGTCGTAAACAGACTGATTCCATTCAATAATTCCTGAAGATTTTCCCTTTTTGCCTGGTACTCAATCGTCATTTCAGAAAATAACTCTTTCTGAATGCCACTCTCAGATACTATTTTTATGGCTAAGTCATAGGCTGAAATTTCTGAAGACGAACGAATAAATGATTGAATCAGCTGAGCAAAGGCAATCAGTTTGCGTTTCGTACCATTGTTCACATCCAAAGCATTGGTGTCAGGATCAGAGACTACCTCCCACATAGACACGCCATTGGTCGATGCACAAGCAATGATTTTGCCTACCGTAGTATCGCCAATGCCACGTAAGGGGTAATTGATGATCCGCTTCAGGGCCTCTTCATCCATTGGATTGACGACCAGACGAAAATAGGAAATCACATCTTTGATCTCTTTGCGCTGATAAAAAGAGAGTCCGCCATAGATTCGGTAAGGAATCCCTCGCTTGCGCGCCTCTTCCTCAAAGATACGCGATTGCGCATTGGTGCGATAGAGAATGGCAAAATCCGAATAAGGACAATGGCTCCTCATACGAAGTTCGGCAATCTTGCCCATCACCTGAATTCCTTCTTCCAGATCAGAATAAGCCCTGATCAGTCCGATTTTATTTCCGGTTATATTTTCGGAATAAACCTCTTTGCGAATCTGGTTTCTGTTTTTATCGATGAGACTATTGGCAGCCTTCACAATCGTTTTAGTCGATCGGTAATTTTGTTCCAACTTGAAGATGCGGCTATCGGCATACTCTTTTTCAAAAGAGAGGATGTTCTCAATCTCAGCACCACGAAACGAATAGATACTCTGCGCATCATCTCCCACAACACAAAAACGATGGTGATTCTGTACCAGTTTTTTGACAATCACATGTTGTGCATAATTGGTATCCTGATACTCATCGACCAACACATAGGAAAAGAACTCACTATATCTCTTGAGTACATCGGGGTGGTCGCGAAACAACACATTGGTATTGTATAGCAAATCATCAAAGTCCATCGCCTGAGCCATCTTGCATCGGGCAACATACGCACGGTAAATATCACAGGTACGGGGAATACCGGCGTTATGATCCGCTTCAATCAACGATCGGTTGCGATCATAATCATCGGGAGAAATCAGCGCATTCTTTGCATGCGAGATACGTCCGAAGACCGAACCGACTTTATACTTTTTGTCATCCAGCGCAAACTCTTTGATAATTGATTTCAACAAACTCTTTGAATCGGATGTATCATAAATGGTAAAGTCTTTCGTGTATCCCAGACAAACGGCTTCCTTGCGTAAGATACGACTAAAGACCGAATGAAAGGTGCCCATCCAAAGACGCGAGGCAGTCTCCGCTCCTACCATCTCCGAAACCCGATTCTTCATCTCTCTGGCGGCCTTATTGGTGAAGGTCAGTGCCAGAATCGTGTAGGGACGGTATCCTTGTTGAATAAGGTAAGCGATCTTGTAAGTCAGCACACGTGTCTTTCCCGACCCGGCACCTGCTATCACCAACGCCGGCCCATCCGTGTATAAAACCGCCTCTTTCTGACTTTTGTTTAATTCTTCCAGGTAATCTTCCACTAATATATCTATTTTCTTTTGTACAGTTACAACTTACAGACACTCATTTTCCAATAAGTGCCGCATATACAATTGAGCCGCCTCTTTGTCGGCAGCATCAGGTGCCCACGGAGCCAGACACTCAGCTGTCAAAGGGGCAAAAGGG
>JAQUZH010000047.1 GCA_028691445.1 Bacteroidales bacterium
TTGTAAGATACAATTGGCAAAAAGAAGGGCTAGAGGTTTCAGAAATATCAAAAACTTTATCAATATGATATACTTCGTGGCAGGGAGTGCCAAAAATCTCTACCCATACCAAACGTTATAGAGCCTATTTAATTGTCTTTTGGGCTGGACTATTATTAGTTGCTTTAATAATTGATACTCTTTCACCTTTGCCATAGTAAACTGTATTATTTAATATTTGAGCTATTGTACCTTTTACCCATACTATGTTTTTATTCTTGCTCTTTAAAGGAATGTTGTTTGCATTAAAGATGTCTGCAATGTATTGTGTACCCTTTCCTTCTTTATATAATTCAAAAGCCTGTCTTACGAACTTTGCTTCTTCTTCTTTTATATATATATGCTTATCCTTCAAGTAGTAACCAAAAGGAGCTATATTGGTATAACTATTTCCTTTTAACAAAGCACTTTCTTTTCCTGATTTCATTTTTGCTTTTAAATTCTCAGCATCCATCTGAGCAAACACTCCTAGCATATATAAATACATACTTGTAATTGTGTCAAGATTGTCATTTTTGTCTAACGTAATTAAGTTGCTGTCTTTAAAATGTAAGCATATTTTCTTTTCAGCAAATTCATAAACCAAGTTAATAAAGTCAATTGATCTTCTTGAAAGTCTAGTAATATCCCAAATGAAGATCCTTTCAACATCTTCTCTTGTAAGCTTCCTCATTTCTGTTAGTTGATCTCTGGTATCCATTTTTAGGACAGCAGATTTTTTTTCCTCAAATACAGATACAATATCATAATTTAAAGATTTAGCTAATACTGTTAGCTCCTCTTTTTGTCTATCATAGTTCTGATCTGTAGTTGATACTCTCAAATAAATAGCAGCTTTCTTCATATTTAATATTGAATGATTGATGCAGCAAAGATAATCCAAATATTAGAATGTACAATAGTAATTGAGCAGAAGAAAAGCAAGTGCGACTATGCCTTGCCTACTGCTCCCACAGACGATCAGATCGCTGAAATAGAGACCAAGGTAAATGAGATCATCCGTATGCATTTGCCGGTGACCATCGAATTCCTCTCTCAGGAAGAGGCAAAGGGTACATTTAATCTCGACAAACTGCCCGATGATGCCAGCGAAACGCTTCGGATTGTAAAGGTTGGTGAGTATGATGCCTGTCCGTGCATCGGTCTGCATGTAGAGAATACTTCAGAAATCGGCGTATTCAAGATCCTCAGTTACGACTATAACGAAGGAACTTTACGACTTCGCTTCAAACTGCAAGAGGCATAAAAAGAGGAGGACCGATAACAGTCCTCCTCTCCTTTACGTATATAGGTACGATTACTTGCTTGACTTGAGCAAGCCACGGATTACAGACGAAGAAAAACCGGCAAGTTCCATCTCATTGAGTCCGCGGATCGTGATACCCCCGGGCGTTGTAACCTTGTCAATTTCCTGTTCGGGGTTGGTCTGATTGGCAAGTAATAAATCCACAGCACCTTTTACAGTCTTTAGGACAATCTCCTTTGCCTGGTCCGGATAGAATCCCATTTGTACTCCACCCTCACTTGATGCGCGGATATAACGCAAAGCATAAGCAATACCACTTGATGCCAAGGCAGTTCCCGCAGCCATCAGTTCCTCTTTGATCAGCAAAGCGGACCCCAGTTCGTTAAACATCTTCACGATTAAAGCTTCTTCATCGGCAGTCGCATTGCAAGAAGAGACGAAAGTCATACTGCTTAGCACTTCGATCGCTGTATTCGGAATAACCCGGAAGATCGTCGGAGCAGTCGAGTTTTGCTTACTCTTCATATATCCGTTGAGCATATCAAAGGATACACCGGCAGCGATGGAGACTAAAATCTGTTTCTCGTAGTTGAAACTGTTTTTAATTTCACTCAACACATTCTCAACCATCCAGGGTTTTACAGCGACAATGACAACATCTGCCTCTTTAATAGCCAGTGCATTATCTGTGCAAACACAAAATCCGGGGTCAAACTCTTTCAACTTCTCCAGATTCTTGGGCATAAGATCTGAGATTGTAATATCTGAAGCACTATATGCCTCCCCTTTGACGAGTCCGCGAGCGATAGCTCCACCAATATTTCCGACACCAATAATCGTAACTTTCATCGTATTCTGCTGTTTAATTATTATTCAAAACTTTCTTGAAACGTGTAAGGAAAAGATCTGCTTCTGTAAGTGTCAGACAAAGCGGAGGAAGTAAACGGATGACGTTTGTTCCACTGACCCCTGTAAACACCTTCTCTTCAGACAAAAGCTTTTTACGGATATCTTTGACCGGTTCTTCAAATTCCATGCCGATCATCAGACCTTGACCACGGACTTCTTTTATCTGCGGCATCTTCTCCAACTCTTGTTTCAGATAGGCACCTACCTTCGCCGCGTTTTCGATCAGATGCTCTTCTTTCATCACATCCAACACAGCAATGGCAGCCGCACAAGCCAGGTGGTTACCCCCAAAGGTGGTGCCCAGTTGACCGTAGATAGGTGCAAAGAGTGGACTAATCAACATACCGCCGGCCGGAAAACCATTTGCGATTCCTTTGGCAACAGTGATAATATCGGGACGGATTCCGGCATGTTGGTGAGCGAAAAACTTCCCGCTCCGACCGTAACCGGACTGGATCTCGTCAAGGATCAGTATCGTGCCTGTTTCGGTACACTCTTTACGTAAGAACTGCAAGAAAGCGGGTGTCGGAAGTTTGATACCACCTACTCCCTGAATACCTTCAATGATAACAGCACAAACATCCCCTTTGGCCAGTTCATTGCGAACAGCCTCCTCTTCGTTCAGTGGAAGGAAAGTGACATCGATGCCTTCATTGATCGGAGCGACTATTTTCATGTTGTCTGTAACGCGAACTGCCGCCGAGGTACGTCCGTGAAACGCTTTAGAGAAAGCGATTACCCGTTTGCGACCATTGTGAAAAGAAGCCAGCTTCAAGGCATTCTCATTGGCTTCTGCTCCCGAATTGATCAGGAATAAAGCATAGTCATCATAGTCGGACAGAGATCCCAGTTTGTCCGCAACGATCTGTTGCAGGTTATTAATCACAGAGTTGGAATAGAAACCCAGTTCGTTGACCTGTTTGGTAATCATCTCCACGTAATGTGGATGAGAATGACCGATTGAGATAACCGCATGGCCTCCATACAGATCCAGATACTCATTTCCTTTATCGTCCCATACATTGCATCCTTTCCCTTTGACGATATTGATATCAAACAAAGGGTATACATCAAATAGTTTCATTGTTGTTTCTTATTAAAAGGCAGAAGGCTTCAGCTTCAGCCCGGTCGTTTCGTCCAATCCGAAAAGCAAATTCATATTGTGAACAGCCTGTCCTGAAGCGCCCTTCAGTAAGTTGTCAATACATGAAATGACCAATAGTTTACCGTTGTGCTTCTCCAGATGGAGCAAGCATTTATTTGTATTCACTACTTGTTTTAAGTCAATGTTCTTCGCAACCACATGTGTAAACGAAGCATCGGCGTAAAACTCTTCATAGAGTTTTGTCACTTCCTCCAGTTCGAGGTCGCAATCGATATAGGTAGTCACAAAGATACCTCTCGGGAAATTACCCCGCACCGGAATAAAGTTGATCGCTTTGTCAAAAGAGTTTTGCAGCTGTTTGACCGATTGATTGATCTCTGCCAGATGCTGATGGTCAAACGCCTTGTACACAGAGATGTTATTGTCTCTCCAGCTAAAGTGAGAAGTGCTCTGAGGTTTCTGTCCGGCGCCGGTACTTCCGGTAATACCCTGAACGTGTACTTCGGATTGCAACAGATTATTTTTAGCCAGCGGAAGCAACGCCAACTGAATACAGGTGGCAAAGCAACCGGGGTTTGCGATATGCGTGGCGTTTTTGATTGCCTCTTTATTTAATTCAGGCAGACCATAGATGAAATCATGATCCGGACTTGCCGCGCGATAATCTGTTGAAAGATCCACGATCTTCAAGGCTTCAGGCAGTTTGTTGGCATCCATAAACTTCTTTGTGTCGCCATGCGCTGTGCAGAAGAAGAGCACATCGATGGTATCCACCGGCAACTGATCCGTAAATACCAGCTCTGTCTCACCGTACAGGCCTTCGTGCACCTCGGTTATCGCTTTGCCGGCATTGCTGTTGCTGTTGACAAATGTCACTTCAACCTCCGGGTGGTTGATCAGCAGACGAAGTAATTCGCCTGCTGTATATCCCGCACCCCCTATAATTCCTACCTTGATCATTTATTATTCTTCTTTTGAACGGAATAGTATAATTTCATCTGATTACCCAGGATCTTGGTAAATCCTTTCACATCGTCAGCCGACCACGCTTTTTGTTCCTCGCCATACACACCAAAATCGCTTTTCATCAAGTCGAAGTCACTTTCAACTCCTACCAAAGTGTAGCAGTAGGGACGAAGCGTAATGATCACCCGTCCGGTCACATTCTTTTGAGTGCTTTGCAGGAAGGTCTCCATGTCGCGCATAACTGGTTCGAGGTACTGAGCCTCGTGCAAGAACATACCGTACCAGGTAGCCAACTGCTCTTTCCAATACTGTTGCCATTTGGTCAGCGTATGTTTCTCAAGCATTTTATGTGCATTGATGATCAACAGCGGACCCGCAGCCTCGAAGCCTACACGTCCTTTGATGCCGATAATGGTGTCGCCCACATGCATATCGCGTCCGATTGCCCAGCGTGAACCCAGTGCCTCGACAGCGCGGATCGCATCTACCTTGTTTGCATATACCTCACCGTTGACCGCCGTTATTTCTCCTTCCACGAAGTCAATCGTGATATCCTCTTCCTGTTCTTCTGCTTCCATCTGTGAAGGATAAGCAGTATCCGGCAATGTCTGGTTGCTATGCAATGTCTCTTTACCGCCAACGCTTGTTCCCCAAAGGCCTTTATTGATCGAGTATTCCATCTTTACGAAGTCAGCTTCATAGCCATGCTCCTTCAGATAGTTGATCTCGTACTCACGGCTTAAAATCATGTCGCGGGTCGGAGTCAGAATCTTAATAGTAGGAGCAAGTACATCAAACGTAAGGTCAAAGCGAACCTGATCATTTCCTGCTCCGGTGCTTCCATGTGCTACATAGTCCGCGCCAATCTCTTTGGCATATTCAATGATCGCGATAGCCTGAAAGATACGTTCAGAGCTCACCGATATAGGATATGTTCCATTGCGGAGCACGTTTCCATATACCATATATTTAATACTTTTCTCATAGTACTCCTGTTCGACGTTCAAAGTGACGTGTTTGACAGCGCCAAGTTTGTAAGCCTTTTCTTCTATGATTCTAAGTTCTTCCTCATCAAATCCCCCTGTATTAGCGACAGCGGTATATACCTCATATCCTTTCTCTTCTGAGAGATACTTCGCACAAAAAGAGGTATCCAAACCTCCACTGAATGCTAAAACTACTTTTTCTTTCATGATTTCCTCTTATTATTTTATTTCTTGTTTTTCTTTTTTCTCTTTATCCTCTTTGATCAGCTGTTGGATTCGTGGCTGCATCTCCTCATAAATCCGGGAGCGAGGATCTTTGGGATCATATAACATGGCGGTACAGATACAATACTTTCGATCAGTACGTTTCAGAACATCGTGATTGACACATCCTTCGCATCCTTTCCAGAAAGCTTCATCATCTGTCAGATCAGCAAAGGTAACCGGTATATAGCCCAGTTCGGTGTTTAACTTCATCACCGCGCTGCCGGATGTCAAACTGAATAGCTTTGCATTTGGCCATCGCAAACGTGCCAGTTGGAAGGCAGCATGTTTGATTCGTTTGGCTATACCGCGGTGACGGAACTTGTCATCCACGATCAAACCGGAAGTAGCCACATACTGTTTGTTTCCCCACGATTCGATATACTGGAATCCCACAAATTCATCTCCACACAAAGCAATGATCGCTTTGCCCTCCTTTATCTTCTGAGCCACATACTCATGCGTACGTTTAGCGATGCCGGTACCACGTACCTTGGCGGCAGCCTCAATGGTATCCAGTATAATGTCCACATATTTTTCATGCGAAACATCAGCGACCATAACATCGATTTCCAATTCTTTTTCCATTTAGTTATTAAGATTCTACTATTTATTATTTTTCTGTTTCAGTATCCTGTTTGATCAAAGAAGGTATGAAAGCCGACAGTGCTTTGATAACCTGATTGCGAGTTACCCGTTCGCGCAAAATAAGCAGCACGGTGTCATCGCCTGCAATAGTACCCAGTATTTCAGTCGGGGCATTTGTGTCTATATCCCACGCAATAGCACTGGCATAACCCGGCCTTGTCTTCATCACCGCCAACTGACCTGAGAACTCAATGGAAATACCTCCTTTTTGTATCGTCTCTTTCATTGCAGACAAGGAACGGAGGCGCTCTGATTCTTCAATGGGAAGTACATAATGATAAGTACCATTCAAGTCAGGAGCTTTGGATACTTTCAGTTTCTTCAGGTCGCGCGATAACGTGGCTTGTGTAAGTATAAAACCATCGTTGTTCAGATGATGCAACAGCTCTTCCTGATTCCCGATAGTATGTGATTCTATCAGTTCTTTGATGGCTTCTAATCTATTTACTTTACCTTTCATATCTTGCATAAATATACAAACAGACGGCAAAAGTAGGTAAATTCTTGCATATACATGCATATTCAATCGGGTATTTGTTTCCATCATCGCATAAATTATACTCATTTCTCATATTGCGCTGTAGATTTAATGTATATTTGCAGAAATATACAGCGCATTCATGACAATACAACAGTTGATCATAGCAGACAACCAGGATATTTCAAAAGCCGGGCTTTTTTTCTTTACAGAGAGATATAAATTGTATGAGAAAATGGAGGAGGCTGCTGATAAAAAAGAGTTGATTCATCTACTGGGTAGAGTTGAATCCTCTGTTGTTGTTCTGGACTATACTTTGAGTGATTTTTCAAGTGCAGATGAGTTACTGATTCTTCAGGAACGCTTCCCGAAAACCAGATGGATCCTTTTTTCGGAGTCTTTGAGTAATGACTTTCTACACCGGATTGTATTCAGTAGCCATGCTTTCAGTATTGTTCAAAAAGATTGCGGAGAGGATGAGATCTTATCTGCATTAAAATATGCATCGCGCAACGAACGCTATATTTGCAACCGGGTAAGCAATCAGTTGCTGACTGCCCGCAACGAACCGGTCAAGAAACAGGAGCGTATCTTGACACAGACAGAAACGGAGATACTGAAAGAGATTGCCAAAGGTAAAACGACCAAAGAAATAGCCGTTGATCGCAACCTGAGTTTTCATACAGTCACCTCTCATCGCAAAAATATCTTTCGCAAACTGGATGTCAACAATGTGCATGAAGCAACGAAATATGCGGTGCGCGCCGGCATTGTTGATATGATGGAATATTACATCTGAATAGATTTTGAGTTCATCGCCAGGGTAATCTATCTCTTCACTATCTTAAATTCAGCTCAAACAGCATCAATCTAACGTTTTTTTTCTTTCCTTTGCAATCTCAATTCACACATTTCTTCATTTAAAAAATGCTTTGTATGAAACAGATCTTCATTTGTCTGCTGACTGCCGTACTCTTATCCTCTTGCGGCAGTGTTCCGCTTACAGGTCGTAAGCAGCTCTTATTAGTTTCAGACTCCGAGATGTTGTCGCTTAGTCTGACTCAGTATCAATCGTATATGAAATCAGCAACACCTTCGACAGACAAGACCAGTGCTGCCATGGTGACCCGTGTCGGACAGAACATTGCCAATGCGGTCGAGAAATACCTGAAGGAAAATGGGTTCGAAAATGAGATTGCAAACTTTGCCTGGGAATTTACGTTGGTGAAAGACAATACAGCTAATGCCTTTTGTATGCCCGGTGGAAAGATTGTGGTCTATGAAGGTATCTTGCCATTTACAAAATCAGAAGCAGGACTAGCCACAGTAGTAGCTCACGAAGTAGCTCATGCTGTTGCAAAACACAGCAGCGAACAGGTTTCGCAGCAGATGGGAATCAGTGCCGGCAGTCAGGTGGTGGGCATTGCCGCCTCCGGACAGACCGAACTGGCTCAAGCGGTTATTCAGAGCATGTATGGACTTACCTCTCAGGGATTGCTTCTGTTACCTTATTCACGCAAGATGGAATACGAAGCCGATCATCTGGGTCTCATCTTTATGGCAATGGCAGGCTATAACCCGGAAGAGTCGATTACTTTCTGGGAAAGAATGTCTTCCGGCACGTCGAGTGGCTCAGATATGCTTAGCACACACCCGTCGGATGAGAAAAGAATCAAGCAGCTGAAAGGGAGAATGCCTGAAGCCTTGAAATATTATACAGGAACAAAATCTACGACAACCCCTACCACCGGGAAAGGATTCAAGCTCGTTTATTAACCGGAAGAACGGAGATTGTAAATGGCTGAGACCTTAAAGGAAAAGACGACGAAAGGAGTTATCTGGAGCTTTGTAGACAAATTCGGACAGCAGATACTTTATCTGCTGTTTGGTGTTGTATTGGCGCGGATCGTGTCACCCTCAGACTACGGTCTGATTGGGGTGTTGTCTGTCTTTATCGCTATCTCGAACACGCTAATTGACAGTGGATTCAACCGGGGCTTACTCAATAAGAAGAGTGTTTCACAAGACGATTACAACAGTGTCTTCTATTTCAATCTGGTTATCAGTATGGTGTTGTATGTGCTGTTTTACTTCTCTGCTCCCTGGATCGCTGCTTATTTCCATGCACCCCAACTGATTACTTTGTCCAGAGTGGTCTTTCTGGCCATTCCCTTTAATGCCATCTCTTCCATTCAGAATGTCATCCAGTGGAAAGCCCTCAACTTGAAAGTGCAAGCCACCTCGTCTCTGATCGCACTGATCTTTTCCTCCGTCGTAGCCGTTATTTTGGCACTGATGGGCTTTGGGGTGTGGGCATTGGTCGCACAAAGCGTGCTGCTTGCTTTCGGTAAGAGCATCGTGCTCTGGTATCTTAGCCGATGGCGGCCGACACTGACCTTTCATACGGCTATCCTCATCGAACTGTTTCCCTTTGGCAGCAAATTGCTCTTTACCGGAATCCTCAACGGCGTATTCAATAACATCTATTCCATAGTCATTGGCCGTCTGTTTCCCATGAAGATGGTCGGCTTTTATGATCGCGCCAACCGTTATCAGGATATGTGTATCAGCACTGTCAGCAACACCTTCCGATCCGTCTCCATTCCGCTCTTCTCCGAAGTAAAAGACGATCCTGAAAGGCTTCACCGGGTGATAAGCAAGATTGTCAAAACGATGGCTTTCCTGATCTTTCCTTTAGTGGGCTTTCTGATCACGGTTGCTAAACCGTTGTTGGTAATTCTTATCTCCGATATATGGCTACCTTCTGTTCCCTTGTTTCAGATTCTTTGTTTTGCCGGACTTACTTCTTCGTTCAATTTTATCTTTAATGAAGCAGTAGTAGCTAAGGGACGTTCGGATATTTTTATGGGATTGGAAATAGTCAAAAAGATCATATTGATTCTTTTAATTTATTTGATGATAGACTATGGTATTAATGG
The DNA here is from genome assembly GCA_028691445.1 of Bacteroidales bacterium. Classification (GTDB taxonomy): domain Bacteria; phylum Bacteroidota; class Bacteroidia; order Bacteroidales; family JAQUTK01; genus JAQUTK01. The sequence continues at coordinate 9,581 of JAQUZH010000047.1, forward strand.
TCTTGTATTTAGTTGGCTGATCTATTCCTTCATCAATCTGATTATTTCCATCATCATCTCCGATCGGCTCATGGGGTATACTGCCTGGTACTTTATCAAAGACATCTTACCTTATCTCTTTCTTTCTCTTGTTATTTCCTCAATAGCTTACTATATTTGCACATATATCAGCAACTATTTCCTGATCGTTCTCGTCAACGGAAGCATCACCGCATTGGTATATCTTGGCTCGTGCCATCTATTCAGACTTGATGTGTTGAATGAAATTCAGGAGTGGATGCAAAAATTCAAACAAAGAAATCAATAATGGACATACTCGATACTCTAAAATAAAAAGTGAACTGTACCATCTCAATGCTTCAGGCCAGGAGATTACAAGAAAAGACACGGAAGGAAATCGTCCGTTACTATGCGGAAAACCGCTCTTCCGATCCGGATATCCTTGAAGCTGTGGACTATCTCAAGACGCATACGTTGACCGTATTACCCGGCAGCTTTACGCAAAACTATATCCCCGAAGAGATACGGATAAACTATAATGTGGTCAATGGCCTTCATTATGTCATACATGAAGGCAAAAGACTCTACTTCAAACGATCCTCAACCGTAGAGCATATACGTCTTTGTTACAACGGACTGCTTGCCGAACAGGATAAACACTCGCCTCATTGCTATTTAAGCAAAGAGTTTACAGTTGCCGATGGCGATGTGCTGCTGGATGTTGGATGTGCGGAAGGTATCTTATCGCTGTCGAACATAGAAAAAGCAAAGAAAGTCTGCTTGTTTGAGATTGATCATGAATGGGTTGAGGCTTTGGAAGCTACATTCGCCCCGTGGAAAGAGAAAGTGATCATTGTTCAAAAGTATGTATCCGATACCAACGATGAGCTAAACATTACGCTGGATCATTTTTTGGAATCAAACAATCTCTCACCGGACTTTGTCAAGATTGATATGGAAGGTGCAAAGCAGCGTGTTCTGGATGGAATGAGGAAGTCGATTCAAAAGACGCCATTGAAGATTGCACTTTGCACCTATCACCGTGCGGATGACCACGCGCGTTTTACCCGTGTGCTGCAAGGAAAAGGTTTTTCCACTCACTCTTCGGAAGGAGTGATGATTTTTGTCAACGATCTTGCCCATATTGCTCCGCCCTATTTTCGGAAAGGAGTGCTTCGGGCAACAAACGCTCTCAATAGGTCCACTCTATGATTACGCTGATTCCCACCGGTGGGTTAGCTAACCGGATGAAAGCCATTGACTCCGCTATCCTGTTGGCACATCATCTATCGGCAAAACTCCGTATCTTCTGGTTTCGTGATAGCGGCCTGAACTGCCGCTTTGATCAGCTATTTGAACCGTTGGAAATACCCGGAGTCGAACTCATAGAAGCGACAACTTCCGATTTACTGTTGTACGACCGTCCGCGGAAAAAGAATCTATGGATCCCTCGTCTCTATCAGAAGTTCGCATTTGGTGCCTGCATCTATGTGGAAGAAGCCACGCGCTTGTATCGCGAAGACTTTGACTTCAAGCAGTGGGCTGCCAATAAGAATGTGTATCTCGCCAGCTGCATCTACTTCTATCCCGATGAAGGAAAGAGGTTTCAGCCCTTTCGTCCCATAAAGCCGTTAGCCCTCCAGATAGAAGAGGGGAGTCGAAAATTCAGTTCCGATACCATTGGCATTCATATCCGCCGTACAGACAATATAGCCTCGATACAGCAAAGTCCCATCGAACTCTTTATTGCAGAGATGAGAGTAGCGATAGCAACAAATGTGCGCGCCAACTTTTACTTAGCATCCGACTCTATCCCAGACAAGGAGAGGCTGAAAGAGTTATTTGGGCAACGGATCATCACTTCCGATCAGGCAGCCGATAGAAACAGTCTAGAAGGAATGCAAAACGCGTTAGTCGAACTCTGGCTTCTCTCGAAAACAAAGAGGATTATCGGTTCGGCGCAAAGCTCATTTTCCGAAACTGCCGCAGAGATAAGCGGCATTGAGTGCCGTATTGTCCGCAAATAGCAGCTAATTATTAAAAAAGATACTCTTTCCTTTTGCAGAATTGAAAAATGTAGTACCTTTGCCACCGCAAAAGCCCAGATGGCGGAATCGGTAGACGCGCTGGTCTCAAACACCAGTGGATTCACTTCCATGCCGGTTCGATCCCGGCTCTGGGTACCAGGGATAGAGTTAGATGAATATTCATCTAACTCTTTTCTATTGTGTGCGGTTTCCGGCAAAAAGATTCCGTTTCCTTTTGCCGGAGTTTAAATTCAACGTATTTTTGAGAACAATAATCAGTGAGATAACTTGCAATGGAAAAAGGTATTTGGCAAGAGATAGACGAGCTATATCAGGAGTTTCAGAAACTCGGTATCAGTCAGTCGGTGGACTATGAAAAGTACTACCTCTATTCTCTTATTACTCATTCCACAGCTATCGAAGGATCTACACTTACCGAAATGGAGACGCAACTTCTTTTTGACGAAGGCGTAACCGCCAAAGGAAAGCCATTGGTTTATCATTTGATGAACGAAGATCTAAAGAAAGCGTACGAACTTGCTCAAGAAGAAGCACCGCACAACACCGCTATTACTCCAGCTTTCCTGCAAAATTTAAACGCTACTCTGATGCGGACAACAGGCAGTCTGCATAGTACAATGGGAGGTTCTTTTGATTCTTCTAAAGGTGAGTATCGTTTATGTGGTGTTACTGCCGGGGTAGGTGGTCATTCATATATGAGTTATTTGAAAGTTCCAACAAAGGTAGAAGCGTTTTGCATCCTCTTACAAGAAAAGCAAAAGCTAGTGCGAACACGTCGCGAACAATACGAGTTAAGTTTCAATGCCCATCTCAATTTAGTGACGATTCATCCGTGGGTGGACGGCAACGGTAGAACGGCTCGCATACTAATGAATTACATTCAATTCTGCTACAATCTTTTTCCCTCAAAAATATTTAAAGAAGATAGAGGCGACTATATTCTTGCTTTGCAGCAGTTGCAAAGTGATGAAACGAATCAGCCTTCTTTAGATTTTATGGCGACGCAGCTACGAAAATCCCTTTTACTAGAGATTGATACATATAATGCTTCTCGCGATAAAGGAATTAGCTTTATGTTTTAATCTTATATCCCTCAGATTAGCTCTGAATACTGGTTGCGCTCACAAAACAGAATCAGTTATTTGTCGCAATCTCTTGCTTAAACCACAACTTCATTACCGGGTCGGCTAGATACGTCTGTTTATTCTCGGTTTCGATCAGTTCCTTTTTTATGAGAGCTCGTTTAATGATGCTTACATTCGCTGAAGAACCAAGTTGGTATTTTTGAAGCACTTCTTGAGTGGTAAATTCGCTATGCACCCCATCAATTAACGCTCTTAAGAAATTCATCTGAAAGGAAGAAAGACTCTCAGTCTGCTTTTCAAACAAGGGGGTATTCTGATCGATCAGATCTTGATAGGCATTTGCAAAGTTATCTTCGGTGGCTTCGTTCCGGGTATGAATCCACAGCAACCACGCCAATTGCTGCACGTAAGACGAATGATTATCTACCGTTTGACAAACTCGCTCGGCTAACTCTTTCGATATCTGTTTGCCCGTACTTTCAAAACGTTCACAGATGTAGGCAATCCAATCTTCTGAAGATATCTTAGGAAGATAGATCGAATCTCCAAACTTGTAAAAAGGCAAACTCTTCTTCTCGAAGAGCTCATTCATCAAGTGTTTTTTGCTGCCGAACAGGCAATAAGACACCGACTGCTGAAGTTGCCACACTGAACGCAAACGTTTCTGAAATGTTTTTGAATCTTTGAACTCGGCGATTTGTTGAAACTCATCAATACAGATGACTATGCTCAATCCTTTTTGTTGCGCAATCTTCTCAGGCAATTGTAAGATTTCCTCTGTGTCATTGTTTTTAGGATTCCACTCTAAAGACATTGAAAAGTCAGTCATAGGATCGGGACCAATGCTGAACCGTGGACTAATGCGTGAAAGAAAAAGTTTGGCGCTCTCCATCATTTCGTCCAGTTTTGAAGATGTTTGTTTCAAGACTGCTGAGGCGAAAGCGTCGTAGAACTCTTTGTCCGTCCGGCACGAGAATATATCCAGATAAACAATCTTCAGTTTGTCGGATGAAGCCATCTTGCAGACTTTCTTAACCAATGATGTTTTACCCCACCGGCGAGGCGATATCAAAACGGTATTCACTCCGTGCGTAAAGTTTGAGAGCAATCGGGCTGTCTCTTTCTTCCTGTCTGTGAAATTATCGCCTGATGTGGCTACTCCAAAGATGAAAGGTTTATTTTCCATACTGTTGTTCTTCTATAATTCGTGTAGCAAAGGTATGTAATATTTTTATTAGTAATAACTTTATTACTAATAAAGTTATTACAAGGCAAATCGGATTGCTAATGAGTTCAATCAGACTCTGTTTTTGCCGTCCATTTGTCTGTTGGCCTTTTCCTGTTGAGAGAGCAGTTTACTTTTCTGCTGTTTTTTTTAATTTGAAATTTTGGAGAAGCAAAAAAGAATCATTTATCTACACCATCTACACCAGAGATGGCTTACAGTATGCTGCATGGCATGTCAGTCATGTCAAAAAAAACTTGCTCCCCGATTTTTGCATCCATTTTTTCTTGCTAAAAGGCCCTTTTTGATACAGTTTTGCTTTAGCAATGCTCTTTTAGTAAGTCGGATTCAGGTAGGTGAGACCGATTTATTCATCAAATTACATATCCTCTAACGAGAAGCCTTTACATTCGACAGTATATTTGGCAAGCTCTTTCTTGATGCTCTTTGCTTTCTCTTCCAACAACGGGATACTGATTTTACTTGGATTGCGCTTTACTTCCGCAACAATCGCAGTTTTGTCGAGACTGCTCAGGGCGATAAGGTCGATTTCATTCTCGCCCTTACTGTCCCAATAGCTGCCGATATTTGTTACTCGTTCGCTTTCTGCAATTTTTTCGCGAAAATATTTCTCCAATAGCAATCCGCTGTATTGTTCGTAGTTGATGTCAATATATTCACGCAACAAATCATATTTGCCCAGCTCCAACAACGATTGATTGGGATACACAAAGCGAAACCAGAATCTTAAATAGTTGTCGCTCAAGCTCCATCGCGCCTTACGGCTTTCGGGTCGTGAGAATAGAGGTTTCATTTTCGTAATCAAAGAATATTCTTTCTCAAGATTTGCAAGGTAAGCCCCCGTGTTCTTGCAGATGATGGAGTCTATTTCGCTTTGAGTAGTTTTGCCAGCAGCGATGAGTTGTAATATAGAAAAATAGGTCCCGTACTCTTTGCCAAACTCCGACACAAGCAGATCCTTTCCCTCACCCAGAAATGGTGAATCGGCACGGGTAACCATATCGAGAATTTTTGACGTAGTCACAGCTCCTTCCTCAACCAACAGTGTAATATATTTAGCTACTCCCCCCGTTATCATATACATACAGAGTAAGTCTTCCGGGCTGTAATTAGGGTTATAGTCGCTTAGAATCGTTTTCATAACGCTAACAGGGAAGGGCTTCAGAATTATCTTCGAGGTAAGGCGACCAAATAACGGTTCTTTCCTGTTCTCAAATATTTTCATCATCATCGAATAGATAGAACCACAGACAATGAAGTTGACTCTTGCTCGATCTTTATAGGTGTCCCATACGTTTTGAATGTCGCTAAAGATAGATGAATTTATGTTCTCGAATTCCTGAAATTCGTCAAGTATCAACGTATAATGCTCTTTTGTGGCATAAATCATCAACTGCTCGAAAAGGTCGCGAAACGAAGTAATCGTACCGAATATTTGCAATCCCAGAACCTCCTGTACCTCTTTCTGGAATTGGGCACAGAGTAAATGTTCGCTCTTGCGTGCCACGAAAAGATAGAGATATTTCTGCCCCTTTACAGACTCTAACAACAATGAAGTCTTGCCGATGCGACGGCGACCAACCATCACTGTAAAACAAGCGCTTTTTTTAGCCTGTTCCAAATTACGTTTCAGTAATTTCAGTTCGTTTTCCCTATCGTAGAATTTCATAGTCCTTTTTTGTAATCGCCATTAACTTAATGACGGTTACAAAAATAGATATTATTTATTAATTGAACAAATCCACCAACTCTTTTTGGGCAACTTGTCTATCTTGCGATAGTAACCGATGGCCTTGGTTTTCTGTTGTTTTTTTTAATTTCGAATTTGAGATCAGTAAAAAAGTACTATTTGTAGTTTCCTGATTTTGGTTGACTACTTGTACGTCTTATCACTGAGCAAAGTTGACTCGGTTAATGTCTATTACTGATATTTGTTGACCCAAGGTTGGTATCCCTGAGTTTTGTTTACTGACCAATCCTTATCCCTGTCAGGGGTTGACTGGAGGGCTTGACTGGAGGACTTGCCCGGAAGGAGGCCCCTGACAGGGATGTAAAGGTAAACAGATTTCAGGAATTTCCAGCGAAAGTTTCCTCTTGATTGCTTCCATCCTAAAACTTTTCCACTTCATATCTCTGTCCCCGGTTAG
>JAQUZH010000218.1 GCA_028691445.1 Bacteroidales bacterium
GCCACGGTGACTGTTCCCAATATGGTCAACGCGCAAACATGGACGACGATAAACTCGACTGTCAATCTAACTGCCGGTAAGCAGACTCGCAGACTCTCTGCGCGAAGTGCCGGTTGGAATCTCAATTGGTGGAGCATCGACCCCATTCAAGTCACTGACGTTGCAGATGTGATGACCGATCCTGTTGCTGATCTGCTTCTGTTTCCTAATCCGGTGGTTGATCAACTGACGGTGGATTGTGGCGATCAACTGATCCTCCAAACAACGGTGTTTGACCGTTTCGGACGAGTAGTCGCAGAGAATAGCGTCAAGAAGCAAGGCAGTGCAACGATCAACGTCTCTTCGTTACCTTCAGGAGTTTACTTTCTCTCTGTTCAAACAGAAGGTCAACAGGCAATTGTCAAGAAATTCGTCAAATAGATTCCTGCGATAGAAGCAGGGGAGAAGTGATCTTACTTTTAAGCGACCCGTCCAAAACAATACCCAGAGGTTGTTTTGGACGGGTCGCTTTTCGTTGGTTTCTCTTCTTTCAATTGTTTTTCCGGAATGGAAAGGCATTGAAACGAACGAAATGTATAAAAATAGAGTGTCTGTTTGCTCTTTTACATTTATTTGGTATACATTTGTGAACGATTTATTGGCAAGTCTGTTTTAAATATAATACGCATGAATCTGGTTTCTATATTTATACTTATCCCACTTCTTACGAGTGCACTCATTCCTTCCTTTTCGTTGAAAGGGAAAGCCATCCTTTCTTACAGCACGGTCTGCATCATCGCTCTTTTGTCAAGTGTCATTGCCGTGAAAGCACTCGGCGGACAATCGTTTGCCTATACGTTGGAAGGCAGTTTGGTGAGCGGAGCTGTTCGACTTCAGGTAGATGCACTTTCGGCCTGGTTTATGCTAATTATCAATTTCTCTTTTCTTACCGGCGGCTTTTACGGACTGTATTATATGAAACGCTACAAAGATGAATTTAAGAATCTCTCTTTGCATGCCATTCTGTTTCTGTTACTTCATGCCGCGCTGATCAGTCTCTGTGCCATTCAAAATAGTCTGGTGTTTCTGATTGCCTGGGAAATCATGGCTCTCTCTGCCTTTCTGTGTGTGATATTTGAACACGAGAAAGTGACAACAGTCAAAGCGGGTATCAACTATCTCATTCAATCGCATGTATCCATCCTCTTTTTGATGATTGGGTTTATATGGGTGGCAAGTAAAACAGGTAGCTATGATTTTCAGGCTATTCACAACTATTCGTTGGTAAGTTCTGATGCTACTTCCCTGATCTTGTTTCTCTTTTTCTTTATCGGTTTTGCCCTCAAAGCCGGGTTTGTTCCCTTTCACACCTGGCTTCCATATGCTCATCCGGCAGCACCGGCTCATATTTCAGGCATTATGTCGGGCGTTTTGATCAAGATTGGAATCTTTGGGATACTCCGCATGCTCTTACTCATTGATCTGGACTATACGGCAATCGGTCGGTTTATCCTGGTCTTCTCTTTGATCTCAGGACTTTATGGAGTCATGCTGGCTATCTTACAGCATCATCTGAAGAAGCTGCTTGCGTATCACAGCATTGAAAACATTGGCATTATCGGCATTGGCATTGGATTGGGCTGCATCGGACTGGGTAGCAACAATCCGATCCTCTGTTCACTGGGTTTTGCCGGTGCACTGCTTCACACATTGAATCATTCGCTTTTCAAATCTCTTTTATTCTTTACAGCCGGCAATGTCTATCAAGCTACACACATACTCGATATCGAGAAACTGGGAGGATTGATAAAGAAGATGCCTCACACCTCTGTCTTGTTTCTTATTGCTGCGTTGGCTATCTGCGGTTTGCCTCCGTTTAATGGGTTTATTTCTGAGTTTATCCTCTATTCGGGATTGTTTGGCGCGATACATGACGCTCAGATGGTCACTCTTTTTGCAATCATATTTTCCATAACAGGGTTGGCGCTGATCGGAGGACTTGCGATTATGTGCTTTACCAAGGCTTTTGGAGTGGTCTTCTTAGGAACTCCGCGACACACTATTCATCATCCGGTGAAAGAGGTCTCTTTGTACCAATTGCTGCCGCTCTATGCAATTGCCGCGTTGATTGTAGCCATCGGTCTCTTTCCTCAACTTTTTCTGGATCTGTTAGTAGCACCCGTTCAGCAGTTTACCGACTTGCATCAACTCTCTTTCACCTCTTTTCAGGGAAAGAACATCGACGTCATGGTGGCAATCAGTAAGGCCAACTGGATCTTCCTGGCAGTAGTAGTCTCCCTGTGGGCTATCCGTAAAGTAGCGCTACGTAAGAAAACAGTCACGGTGTCATCGACCTGGGGTTGCGGATATACAGCCCCCACACCAAAGATTCAATATACCGCAAGTTCATTTGTAAAGACATACACCAAGCTCTTTGGCACTTTGTTTCTCATTCACCGGAAAGAAAAAGAGGTGGAAGGCATCTTTCCGGCAGAAGCTCATATTGAAACTCATCCCTACGATATCATCGAACAGGGATTGATCGATTATCCGATCCGTAAGTTCAAGGAGTTTTTGAGTCTCTTCCTCTTCTTTCAAAACGGCAGATTGCAGTTTTATATCTTATACGGGATACTCTTTATCCTTTCAGTGATTCTGTTTCCTTTGATCTATGACACCCTTCTCTTGTTTATCGACTCTTTTAAGCAACTATAACTATGCTGTCCATTCTATTAATCACACTGGCCGCCACCTTCTTTACCGGTATCATTATCCGCACGAAGAGCATTGCTTCCGGACGAAAAGGTCCGGGACTCTTTCAGCCCATCAAAGATGTCATCCGGCTCTTCAGGAAAGGAGCGGTCTATAGCGAGACGACCAGTTTCATCTTTCAGATGATGCCGGTGATCTACTTCGCATCCGTCTTTGTCGCACTACTGCTTGTTCCCTTTGGCCAATCCAAAGGCATATTGAGTTTCAGTGGCGACTTCGTGTTCTTTGCTTATCTGCTCGGTATCGGAAATTTTTTTAGCATCATAGGTGCGATAGATACAGGGAGTAGTTTTGAAGGAATGGGTGCCAGTCGGGAGTCGCTCTATTCGATGCTCGCCGAACCGGCCCTTTTTATTCTCATGGGTTCGTTGTCGTTGCTGACCGGCTATACCTCTTTTCAGGAAATATTCGCTGCGTTGCACCTCGGCTCTTCCATCAGCTACGCTTTGGCCGTATTGGCTGCCTTTGTCTTTTTGTTGATCGCCATGATTGAAAACAGCCGCATGCCCATTGATGATCCCAAAACGCACCTCGAACTGACCATGGTGCATGAAGTCATGATACTGGACAACAGTGGCTTTGATCTGGGTCTGATCTTGTCGGCAGGTTATCTGAAGTTTGCCATCTACGGTACC
>JAQUZH010000048.1 GCA_028691445.1 Bacteroidales bacterium
AAAGCTTGTCTTTCAGTTCGATGTAAAACTTAATCTTAGGCTCTGTTCCGGAAGGGCGAACGGAAACTTTTGTTCCATCTTCGGTAAAATATTGAATCACATCCGAGGTTGTCGGCATGTCCATAATACTCTTCTCTCCTGACTCGACATCTGTGTCGTACAATGTCTTGTAGTTTTTGATAACAGAAACTCTTGAACCGGCAATCTCTTTCGGAGCATTCGCAAAGAAACCATCCATCATACGGGCGATCTCTTCTGCTCCCGACTTACCTTTCTTCACTACTGAGATACCACATTCCATTGAATAGCCATATTCCACATAGATATCAAGAAGCAAATCAAAGAGCGTCTGTCCATTTCCTTTCGCCCATGCAGTAACCTCAGCCATGAGAGCACAAGCAGAAACAGCATCTTTGTCGCGCACAAAATCTTGTGCGAGGAAGCCATAGCTCTCTTCTCCACCGCCGATATACTGTTTGATTCCTTCGTTTTCACGAATCACCGCTGCAATCCATTTGAATCCGGTGTAACAGTCGAAACACTCCACACCTTGCTTGTCAGCAATATTTTTGATCAGTTCGGTGGTCACAATGGTTTTTACGATATACTCCTTACCGGTCAGACGTCCGAGTTCGGAGTTTCTTCTCAGAATATAATAGATAAAGATAGAAGCAATCTGGTTACCGTTAAGCAACACAAACTCACCGGCGGAGTTCTTGACAGCCACCCCCATACGGTCAGCGTCAGGATCAGAAGCAAGCACCAGATCAGCATCTGTGGCTATTGCCTTCTTCACGGCAAGTTCCAAAGCCGCAGGCTCTTCGGGATTAGGAGATACTACCGTAGGGAAATCACCGGAAACCACATCCTGTTCTTCCACATGGATCACATTCTTAAATCCTATTTTTTGGAGGATGGCAGGAATCAAACGAACACCGGTGCCATGTATCGGAGTGTATACGATCTTCAGATCGTTCTGAGCGGCAATACTGTCGGGCGATAAAGAGATTGTGGTAATCTTATCCAGATAGATCGTATCGATCTCTTCTCCTATGATGGTGATCAGTTTCTTATTTCCCTTAAATTTGATATCGGCAGCAGTTCGCACCGAATTGACTTCCGATATAATATTCTTGTCGTGAGGAGATACAACCTGTGCACCGTCTTCCCAATAGCACTTGTAGCCATTATACTCTTTCGGATTGTGAGAAGCGGTCAGAATAATTCCACTCTGAGCTTTAAGTTCACGGATGGCAAATGAAACCTCGGGGGTGGGACGGAGATCGTCAAAAAGATAAGCGCGGATACCATTGGCAGAAAAGATATCTGCAGAGATCTCGGCAAACTTGCGGCTATTGTTACGACAATCGTATCCGATCACTACTTTTATCTCATCCAACTTAGCAAACTCCTTCTTCAGGTAGTTTGAAAGTCCCTGGGTAGCAGCACCCACCGTATATATATTCATTTTATTGGAGCCTACCCCCATGATGCCACGGAGTCCTCCTGTTCCAAATTCAAGATCCTTATAGAATGCTTCGATGAGTTCGGTCTTATCTTCCGCGTCCAACATCCTCTGTACTTCCTTTCTGGTTTCCTCGTCGTATTCAGCCGACAACCAGTTCTTCGCTTTGTTTATTACTTCTATCAACAATGATTCTTGTTCCATAATACATTTATTCTTATACAATTTGATGGTGCAAATATACGAATTAATAATTACCTGACCATTCTTTTTTATGTTTCTTCTGATACCACTCCCGCTCACTTCATTTCCTTGACTTTCAGCTTTTCTCCACTCTCTTTTACAATCGATCTGTAATACCTTTCATCATAGCCCGGCTGAGCTGGAGAAGCAGTATGCCCTTCCGGCGTGAGCAGGAAGCGTCCGTTCTCCACTTTTTTGATGTTTCCGTCGATATACCGAACAAGCAAAAACTCGCTGAGTTTCTTCCAGCGATCAAAAGCATATTGCGCTTTCATAAGCGTTTGCTCGGTGATGTATTGCGAACATTGAGCTTTGTCTTTTTTATAGAGCATCTCGGCATACTGATCGGTCACTTCGATGTCTTGATTAAAGAAAGTCTCCAGCTCTTTCATGACCGGATAAATATCTTGAATCATTGCCGAATAACGCGAATAGGCCATGTTAGCGACCATGTTATTAACCCAGAAGAAAGATTGAGCAGAATAACTGGTCAGCGATCCGTTGCCGGAAGCGTAACAGAAGGGCACCTGCTTTGAACCGCAATAGATCGGTGTATATACAGAGGTAGCGGCATCATCGACACCAAACCAAAGCACTCCTCCAATCGGATCAGGCATCCAGTTTCTCATCTGTGCGACAAAAGAGAATCCTGTCTGCTGTGTGGCAATGGCACGTTCATTCAAATACTCCACACTGTCCACTTTGTACGTCAACGGTCGCCAACGATAAGGAACAGCAAATGGTCCCGCTCCCGGATCTTTGGTCATATCAAATTCGGTGCCTTCATAATGGTCGCGCATCATATCTTTCAGATTCTGAGCGGAAAGTTTGCCTTCCGGCTTGACATACAAAGGCATCGGCTGTTTGGTTTCGCCTTTTATATAGGAAAGATAACTCTCCGTTGATGGTTGAAAACGACGGAAGAAACTCCATACACGGGCTTCACAGGCACGCAGGTTCTCATAGCTAATCGGACAGTAGGCATTGGCAAAACTAAATTCTTTATTCAACCCGTTGAAATAGTTTTTTTCGCGGGCAAATGAGATCACATCCGGCGAATAGACGCAATTGTCCTTGTCATTTAAAGAGAACGTATGAATGCGCGACTGGTTGGCATGAGCCGCAATGCAATCATCGGGAATGCGAACTGCCACCCACACAGCACCTTTCATATCAGGACCTTTGCCAATCATCTCCATGATCCAGATCTCATCGGGATCAGCGATAGAAAAAGACTCTCCCGAACTATAATAGCCGTACTCCGAAACAAGCGTAGTCATCACTTGAATGGCCTCACGGGCTGTCTTTGATCGCTGAAGAGCAATATAAATCAGACTGCCGTAATCAATGCCTCCCTTCGGGTTGACCAATTCGGGACGACCTCCGAAAGTAGTTTCAGAGATGGCCACCTGATGTTCATTCATATTTCCCAACACAGAATAGGTCTCACTAACCTGTGGTATTTTGCCTAAAAACTTTCCTGAGTCCCAGTCACGAACATCAAGCATCGTGTTTTTTGGCCATGAAGCAGCGGGAAAGAAATAGAGCTCTCCATATAAGGTGTGCGAATCGGCCGCATAGGTAATCATTGTGGAACCATCAACAGAGGCACCCTTTCCAACCAGCAAACTGGTGCAAGCCTGAGAATCAGCAATACTGCAAACGGCAGCTATTGCTGTAAATAGTACTGTTCTTACTTTCATCGTGTCAATTTCAATTTCTATGATCAAGTCGCAAAAGTACAAAAAAGAGGCAATAAATAAGGAAACAGGAGAATTATACTGTGTTCTCTTAAAAAAAAATGCTAAACAATGCAAATCGAGTCATTTCAATTAAACCTTTTCGCATTAAACCAATCAAAGGATAAACAATAAAAACGATTCACTTAATTAAAATCTATCGGTATGAAAAAATCAATTTTAATGATGGCAACTGCACTCTTGTTTTCAGTTGCATCTGTATGTGCTCAGAACCAAGGTCAACAAGGTCAACAAGGTCAACAAAGAATGTCACCTTCTGAAAGAAACAAAGCACGCGTTGAGACAATGACAAAAGAATTATCTTTGACACCTGATCAACAAAAGAAGGTAACTGAATTGTTTAAGAAGAACAGCGCTGAAAGGCAAAAGACTAACGAATCTACGAAGAATATGTCGCGTGAAGAAATGATGAAAGCATGGACTGCTTCACAGGATAAGACAAATGCGGAAATGAAGAAAATACTGAAAGCTGATCAGTACAAGAAGTACATGGACAACCAGAAGAAAGAATTAAAAGACAGAGCATCCAGAAGAGGTCAGGGAATGCCCGGACAAGCAGGTCAAGGAGGTCAGAGACCACAAAGACCACAAAGAAACAACGCTCAGTAAAATAACGTCTCCTTAACGTTCCGGTTTCTTTTTATAGTCAAAAAGATTACTTTTTCATCCCAAAGCTCTTCACTAGGTAAACCAAGTGAAGGGCTTTTTCTTTAAATAGTGTTCACAAAAACCGGTTCAAGGTTAATTTATGGATAATACTCCATAGTTTCATAAAAAGATTTGTGTAGTGACGGAATTATGCCTAATATTGCACCCGATATAAATCAAATACTATCGAATACCTCTTATGAAACATTTAATTCCACTGTTTATTCTCTTGCTGACTCTTGGTTCGTGTACGAACGAAGAAGGGCTTGGCGGTAGTTCTTCCATTGAGGGATATGTTTATTCTGTCTATGTATATGATGATCTGAAGAAAGACACCTTCCCTGCTTGTGATGAAAAAATTCAGATTCTCTTTGGAAATTCTGAAAATCCCGGTGACGATGTTGATACAGGACCTACTGGAAAATATAAGTTCGATTATCTTCGAGAAGGCAATTACACGCTTTGTGCCTATTACAAAATGCCTGTTAATGATAGGCCAGTACCAGTGATGACATCTGTTAAAGTAAGTGGCAATAATCACACATATAAAGCAGATACTCTCTATATTTTCGATGGCAAAAGCGTCGGCATGACCTATCTTACCGGCACAATCATAGCACAATTTTATGATAAATCAACCGGTGATCTTTTGAGAGAGGTACCTTCATTTGACCAGGTTCGCGTATACATTGAAGATAAAGCCGACGCCTCCTCTCTGCAGGATGTACGTACTAACGCAAATGGTCAATTCATGTTCTCCCGTTTGCAGCCGGGCGAGTATCGCTTATCCGTTGCAAGAGAACTGGCTGACGAAACGGTAGTACCTGTGAGCTTTGACATTACAATCTCTGAGGATTTTAAAATTACATATGACGACATAGAGATGGATGGACATGAGATAGGTTCAATTAAAGTTCGCATCAATGTCTGATTATTACTGATAACAAACAACTTCCAATTATGAAAACTAGAAACTTAATCACCGCCCTGCTTCTGGTAGCACTTCTGGCTCCAGCGTCTGCTATTGCACAAAAGAAAGAAAAAGATGGCAAGAAACTTCGTGAAGAAAAAGAATGGGTGATCGAAAGAGGAAAGAAAGTACTCGATCATGTAACGAAATACAATACCAAAGGCGATAAGGTTGAAGAAATCGAGTATGCAGCTTATGGTCAGAAAGAACGGATCACGTATGAATACAATGCGGAAGGAAGATTAATCAAAGAATCTTACTTTGACGACCGTGATAAGCTCGAAAAATACATTGTGCCTGAGTATGATGCAAGAGGTGTAAAAACAAAAGAAACTACCTATCTGCCCAATAACAAGGCCAAATCTGTCAAAGAATTTGAATATATATATTGATGTACTCTCAAGAAATTATCCGTACATTAGAAACCTTTGATCCAATCTCATTGCAAGAAATGAGTGCGGTTCAATTGATGAACCGAGTAGATACAAAGTTTATCATACCAGTCAAAGACCTTCCCTCCTTTCTGGAGTTATCTCAAAAAGATTACTTTTGTCAGGACATCAACGGGGTCAGAGCGGCAAAATATGACACGATCTACTTTGATACCAAAGGTTTGGAAATGTATACCGATCATCAAAATGGTCGAAAGAAACGTTTGAAAATACGCAAGCGTTGCTATACTGAATCGCAGCTCTCTTTTTTGGAAATCAAGAAAAAGAATAACAAGGGGCGTACCAACAAGGTTCGCATCCGTGCATTCTTTGAGCCTAGTTTTAACACGAATGAGTGTCCTCCGTTTATAGAATCAAACACAAAGTACAAAACGGACGATTTGATAGCTCAGATCAATGTCACTTTTTCCCGGATCACACTGGTAAACAAAGGAATGACAGAGCGACTGACGATTGACTTCGATATCCAATTTAAAAATCTGGTGTACAACACTGAAGGAGGAGTTCCAGAGATGTGTATTGTAGAGATCAAGCAAAACGGATACCGTCCATCTCCTTTTAAGACGATGCTTAATACTCATGGCATCAAAAA
Organism: Bacteroidales bacterium; assembly: GCA_028691445.1. Lineage (GTDB taxonomy): Bacteria > Bacteroidota > Bacteroidia > Bacteroidales > JAQUTK01 > JAQUTK01. Next base: position 6,131 of record JAQUZH010000048.1, read on the forward strand.
GCAGAACATTAGCAAGTATTGCTTGGGAACTGTTTTGACTAATCCTGTCGCAAAATACAACTCTTTCAAGAGAAAGATTATGCAAATCGCGCGAACTGTAAAAACAAATATTCACACAATCTCCAATCACATTATTACAAACCAAAATGGATAACACTGACTTCTCTTTGTTTGGTGCTCAAATCTCTGCTACATACGGAGTTTCTGCACTTTTATGGCGATTCCTTATGAACTTTCTTGTCACAGGAATTATTATTCGATTATTCTATTATGCAAAAAGCAAGCGTCGTGACTACTTTTTCACCTTTGTGTTGATCAGTCTCACCGTCTTCTTATTGATTTACTTGTTGGACAGCGTCAAACTGCAGATCGGTATGGCTCTTGGTCTTTTTGCAATCTTTGGCATCATTCGTTATCGTACCGAAAGTATTCCAATCCGTGAAATGACCTATTTGTTCGTTGTTATTGGTATCTCTGTTATCAATGGTCTGAGCAATACGGACAACATGGATGTGCTCGTTGCCACAAACATCTTGTTTATCATGGTTATCTGGCTTATGGAAAGCAGCCGTTTCTTGAAACACACTTCCTGCAAACTGGTCACTTACGATAAGATTGATCTGATCAAACCGGAAAAGGAAAAAGAACTGCATGCAGATCTGGAAGAACGTACCGGATTAAAGATTGAGAAAGTAGAAGTCGGACATATTGATTTTCTGAAAGATATTGCTTTTGTGAAAATCTATTATTCTCCACTTCATCAGGAAGAAAACACGATCGACGAGATCAGAAAAGCAAAAGAGTTTTCAGAATAAGAGCCAAACATGCACCTATCAGCTAAACTTTACACCATCATCCTATTCCTGGCATGTCTCATGCCGGGACAGATTATCGCACAGGAAACGAAAGATTGTATCGGTATTCTAGAAGGTGAAGTCTCGAAGAAAATCAACAAATCTTTAGAGATATCACTCAGCGAGGAGATCCGTTCAAAGAATTTCCTGGAAGAGGTGGATCGTTTAGCAACCGGTGTGGGAGTTGCGTACAAACACCCGCGTTTCAAAGATCTGAAAGTCGGTGGCAGCTACGAACTTCTTTCGTATTTCAATCAGAATCTGATTGATGAAAACAAGCACCGTTTTTCTGCCTATGTGCAGTACAAATATTCCTATGGATATTTTGATTTCTCGCTTCGCTCCCGTTTCCAATCAACCTATCAGGATGAGAGCACCGGGAACTACAAGGTTAATCCTAAAAATAAACTAAGGAATCGTCTCAATGTAGCTTATAATATATATGGCACTCCTTATACTCCTTACACCTCCTTTGAACTGACAAATACCGTTGGTTTGGTTAATGGAGACTATTTTGACAGATACCGTATCCGTTTAGGGTTCGAATATCGTCTAAACAAACAGAGTTCGATCGATATTTTCAGCCGTTACTCCAAAGACATCAATCAAAAAGAGCCGGCTGAGATACTTTCATTTGGACTTTCGTACAATTTTAAGTTATAAGAGGTCATTTAGTAAGCTGATTTATATAAAAGTTCTTTTCACTACGGTGGAAAGAACTTTTTTTATATATTTGCACCGACATAAACACAATGCCCTTAAAAATGATAAACAGAACGCTCAATATACTTAAAATAGTGCTCTCGACGGTATTTTACCTTGCACTCCCTCTATTTTACTACATCAACTTTCGTTACCACTATGTAGCTTCCGAAGAATATCAGATGTTTACGACAGACGTTAACCATCTGAAAGAAGCGCTTTCCTATCCGGGCGGTTTGATGGGATACATTGGCGAATTTCTGACCGCCTGCTTTCATTTCCTGGAAGGAGGTCCACTCATTACAGCTCTTACGATAGCGATCAGCGGTATCTTACTGGAGCTGCTGTTGTGCAAAGCACAAAAGAATTACTCCTTGTTTATACTGCCACTCCTTGTTGCCCTGCAAATGGCGATTCTACATCTGAACATATTGGTCAATATCTCTTCCTCAGTGATGCTTGCTTTTACACTTGCAGTGGCTTTGGGCTATGTATCAATACAGAGAGAAAGGATCAGATGGGTAGCAGGCATACCGATGCTTCTCCTCGCCTACTGGTTGGGAAGTGCGTCTTCCATCATCCTCTTCTCCCTTATGGTGGTGTGGGAGCTCTTTCAAAGTAAAAGCCCGAAGCGATTCATTTCTTTGGGTATCTCGGCGCTCATCGTCATTGCCTTTCCGCTGATAGCCCGGATACTCTTGCGCGACAGTCACCCGATGACGGTGAGTATAGCCTATTGGAGTGAGGTCTTTGCCTATGATAAGGTCTTTAAACCCTCCGATTTCTTTCTAGTTTGGTTTGCTCCTGCCACACTCCTCTGTTTTCTTTTTGTGTATTATCGAATGCTTGTTCGAAAAATGCCGATGCTGCTCAAGAAAAGCACTGGATACGTGCTCATTCTGATTCAGTTTGCCGCATTCAGCTTCATGCTGAAGAAAGGAATGGACAAATACGAAATGTATAAAGAGGATGAAATCTTCATGAAGGCTGACTACATGGTTAAGAACGAACAGTGGGAAGAGATTATCCTTATGACCCGCGACGAACTCACCTTATCGGAGATAAACTATCCTTATATCAATCTGGCATTGGCTAAAACTGGAAAGATGTCCACCCTCTTGTTGAACTATTCTTACAACAGTCCGGATATGATGTTGATTCCTTTCATGCAAGATTACCTTTCAGCAAAAATATTAAATCAGATCTTTTATCAGATTGGCGATATCACCAATGCCTTGCACATGGCCTTTGAAGGAGGCGTTTCTACACCGGGAGCCGCTAACATCATCCTAATGAAAAGGGAGATTGAATGTCGTCTCATCTTAGGTGATTATGTGCTGGCCAAAAAAGAGTTGGCGAGAGTAGCACGGACTCCCTTTCACAGAGCGTGGGCCAGAAAAATGCTTCATCTTCTCGAAACAAATCCCAAGGGAATTGACGAACTGCCATGGGTCGCTTCGAAGCGAAAGCTATTGGCCAAGAAAAACATGATCATGAACTTCCAAAACATAGTTCAGGTATGTCTGCCGTTGCTGGATGCCAATCCCGCAAACAAGGCCGCTTTTGAATATATCACTGCCGCCTTCCTGCTGGAGAGCAAACTACAGTATTTTGCCAACATCTATGGTCAGTACTACCCGAATGTCACCGCAGAGCAAGTGCCCATCCTGCACCAACAAGTATTAAGCGCCTATCTGGATGCCACCAAGGCGCCTCTGCAAATATGGGATCAGTCGCCCATCAGCATGGAAACAAAGCAGGCCTTTGTAAACTTCAGAAATACTTATATGAAATACATGCAAGAAAAAAGAAGTCTGGACAGTGATTTCACACGCAAATTTCAAGGTACTTACTGGCTCTATTATTTGAATAATATAAAGAAATGAGAAAGATACTTATCCTTATATCGATTGTCTGCCTCTTCACAGCTTGTGACAGTGGCAAGATTACAACATTTGAAACAGCAAATGTTTCTCCGGCAATCTTTCCCGATTATGCCGATGTGACTTTTCCGGTCAATATCGCCCCGCTCAATTTCAAGTTGACCGAGAGTTGCGAGGCAGTGCAGATCATCATCAAAGGGAAATCAGAGGAGATTATCTGCAACGGAACGTATAAGATCTCCATTCCTGCCAAGAAATGGCGTGCTCTGCTGGAGAAGAATGCCGGAGCGGCTCTGGAAGTCACGGTCTTTGCAAAGAAAGATGGAAAGTGGACGAAATATATTCCTTTTTCCTGGCATGTGGCGGCAGACAAGATTGACTCTTACCTGACTTACCGCCTCATCGATCCCGGATATGAGTTATGGAATAAGATGGGCATTTATCAGCGTAACCTGGAAGGCTTTGAAGAGAGCCCTATTTATGAGAATACGATGAATGATCTTTCGTGCATCAATTGCCACTCCTTCTGCAATCAAGATCCGAAGACCTTCTGCTTTCACATGCGGGCTCAAAACACCGGTACCTACATCACCCGCAACGGAAAGACGGAGAAGTTGAATATGAAGGTAGATAAACTGTATTGTGCCTCACGTTACGTCTATTGGCATCCTTCAGGCAAATACATCGCCTTCTCCATCAATGAGACCAACCAGTTCTTTCACAGCACAGATAAAAACAGGGTCGAAGTGTACGACAAGAAGTCGGAAGTGGTCATCTATGATGTTGAAAACCACACCTACATTACCAACCCCAGTCTGATGCGATCGGATGCTTTCGAAACCTTTCCTTCCTTCTCCACGGATGGAAAGACCCTCTATTTCTGTTCGGCAGACAGTGTACTGATGCCTGATAACTTTGCTAATGCGAAATACAGTATCTGCAAGACAGACTTCAATCCCGACAACGGAACCATCAGTGGAAAGATAGATACCATCTTCTCTGCCCGGCGCACCGGCAAAAGTGCCACTTTGCCACGCATCTCACCCGACGGCAACTATCTGCTCTTCTCGGTCGCAGACTATGGACAGTTTCATATCTGGCACAAGGAAGCCGATCTGTATATGATCAATCTGAAGACAAACGAGTTATTCAAACCGGAAAACATCAATTCGAATGACGTGGAGAGCTATCACTCATGGAGCAGCAACAGTCGCTGGATGGTATTTAGTACCAGACGGGTAGATGGATTGCATACCGTTCCGTTCTTCTCGTACATGGATAAAGAGGGCAAAACCTATAAACCATTTATGTTGCCGCAGGAAGACGCAGACTTCTATGACAACTTCTTCATGTACTACAACATACCGGAAATGGTCAAAGGAAAAGTAGATCCGGACATCTATCAGATGGATGACATTGTGAAGAACAGCAACGAAGTAAAAGTCGGCATCAAATAAGCTGCCGTATGTAATCAAAAAAAGAAGCGTATGTTCCGGTCGGAACATACGCTTCTTTTTTAGCAAACGTACAGCTGATTTCGTATCAGAGTTGCAGCGAACGAATGATCGCCAATGCCTCTTTGCACTTATCAGTAACGGCAGACCAGTTCTTCGCTTTCAGCACATCGGCCGGAAAGAGATTGGAACCCATACCCACACAAGAGACACCCGCTTTAAACCATGCGTCGAGATTCTCTTTGGTTGGTTCGACGCCGCCTGTCACCATCACCGCAGTCCACGGCATCGGCGCTTTGATATTCTTGACAAAAGAAGGGCCTCCCACATTACCTGCCGGGAATACCTTTACCACATAGGCGCCACACTCCTGCGCGACACCAATTTCCGACACAGAGCCGCAACCGGGGATATAAGGAATCGAACGGCGGTTGCACACCTTGAAGATATCCACGTTCAGCAGCGGACCCACCACAAAGTTGGCTCCCAGTTGCAGATAAAGCGCAGCCGTAGGAGCATCAATCACCGAACCGATGCCCAGCACCATCTCCGGACACGCCGAAGCAGACCATTTCACCAGTTCGCCGAACACTTCATGCGCGAAGTCGCCACGGTTGGTAAACTCAAACGCGCGGACTCCCCCTTCGTAGCAAGCTTTGATCACCTGCTTTGCCACTTCCAGATCTTTGTGATAAAACACAGGAACCATCCCTGACGAGATCATTGCCTGTTCAGTTTGTATCTTTGTAAATCGTGCCATATCGTACAGTATTAACGGGATACACGGCCTGAGCCGTCCCCTTTCATTAGATTTTCCACCTCAGCCACCGTCACCAGATTAAAGTCGCCATAGATCGTATGTTTCAAACAAGAAGCAGCTACGGCAAACTCCAATGCTTTCTGATCATCTGTCGGATAAGTGATCAATCCATAGATCAAACCACCCATGAAAGAGTCGCCCCCTCCTACACGATCCACGATATGCGTGATATCATACCGCTTGGATTGGAACAGTTTTTCTCCATTATACAACACGCCACCCCATGTATTATGGTTTGCATTGATAGAACCGCGCAAGGTGATAATCGTCTTCTTCGCACGCGGGAAACGCTTTGTGAGCTGCGTGCAGACCGATTCAAACTCAGCCGCATCCACATGACCATCCGTCTTTGATACATCAAAACCCTCCGGTTTGATGCCAAAGACCATCTCAGCATCCTCTTCGTTACCCAAGATCACATCGCACCCTTCGACCAGCGCAGGCATCACTTCCGAAGCCTTCTTACCATATTTCCACAAGTTCTTGCGATAGTTCAGGTCGCACGAAACAGTCACACCCATCTCGTTAGCCACTTTGATGGCTTCCAGACAAGCATCGGCCGCACCCTGCGAGAGAGCCGGAGTGATACCGGTCCAATGAAACCATTGCGCGTCTTTAAACACCTCTTTCCAATTGATCATGCCCGGCTCAATATCCGCGATGGAAGAGTTGGCACGGTCATACACCACTTTCGAGGCACGGGCCACTGCCCCGGTTTCCAGGAAATAAATCCCCAGACGGTCGCCACCATATACAATCTCATCTGTTCCCACGTTGTGCTTCCGCAGATCCATGACACAAGCCTGCGCAATATCATTCTTTGGAAGGCGTGTCACAAACTCTGTCTTCAATCCATAATTGGCCAAAGAAACAGCCACATTCGCTTCGCCCCCACCAAACGTCACCGTAAACTCCGTCGCCTGACAGAATCGCAGATAGTCCGGAGTAGCCAGACGAAGCATGATCTCGCCAAATGTTACAATCTTTTTCGACATACTCTTTTAAAAATTAACCGTTACCTGAATAAACCCTACTTGTTTCCTATTTATTGTGGTTGTTTGCCGATGTAGGCGAGGATACCACCATCCACATAAAGCACATGACCATTGACAAAGTCAGACGCTTCAGAAGCCAAAAAGATAGCCGGACCTTCCAGATCTTCCGTTGTACCCCAGCGAGCAGCAGGCGTCTTGGCAATGATAAATGAATTGAACGGATGACCCGGTGTACGAAGCGGAGCCGTCTGCGGAGTCGCAATATAACCCGGTCCGATACCATTACACTGAATATTGTACTCACCATATTCAGAAGCGATGTTGCGGGTAAGCATCTTCAGACCACCTTTCGCAGCAGCATAGGCAGAGACCGTTTCGCGACCCAATTCGCTCATCATTGAACAGATATTGATAATCTTTCCCGCCCCTTTCTTTATCATGCCAGGCAGCACCGCTTTGGCAACGATAAACGGAGCAGTCAGATCCACATCTATCACCTGACGAAACTCAGAAGCCTTCATCTCAATCATCGGAATTCGTTTGATAATGCCGGCGTTATTGACAAGGATATCTATCACACCCACCTCTTTCTCTATCTTTGCAACCATCTCATTCACCTGATTTTCATTGGTCACGTCGCACACATAACCATGTGCTTTGATCCCCTGCGCAGCATACGAAGCCAACCCGTTGTCCACCATCTCTTGTTTGAGATCATTAAACACAACGGTAGCGCCAGCCTTTGCATACGCGGAAGCAATAGCGAAACCGATACCATAAGAAGCACCTGTTACAAGCGCCACTTTACCTTCTAAAGAGAAACTAACCATATTCGTATCGTTTATAAGTTATTATTTTAGATCTGCTATTTTGGAAAAGTCCTGATCGCCATAGTCCAAATTCTCGCCACCCATTCCCCAAATAAAGGTATAGTTGCTGGTAGCGGCCGCAGAATGGATCGACCATTCCGGAGAAAGCACCGCCTGATCACCCTTCATCCAGATGTGACGCGTCTCATCCGGTTCGCCCATAAAGTGGCAAACAGCCTGATCTTGCGGCACCTCGAAATAGAAATACGCTTCCATGCGACGCGAATGTACATGCGCAGGCATCGTATTCCACACACTTCCGGGCGCCAGTTCAGTCATACCCATCTGTAATTGACACGTAGGCAACACCTGATTGACAATCATCTTATTGATATTCCGATGGTTGGACATCTCCAGCGCGCCCATTTCCACAGTGATGGCATTCTCTTTGGTGACCTTCTTATCGGGATAGTTCCGATGCGCCGGCGTCGAATTAAAATAGAACTTGGCAGGATTGGCCCCATCTTTACTCTCAAATGTAACGACGCGATCGCCTGAACCAAGATAAAGCGCCTCTTTGTAACCCAGTTCAAACTGAGCATCACCGGCTTTGACCACACCCGGACCGCCCACATTAAAGAGTCCCATCTCACGGCGGCACAAGAAGAACGGAGCTTTGAGTGGATCAATCGATTCCAGCGTGATCACTTCATTCACAGGCATGATCCCTCCCACTACCATTCGGTCATACATCGAATAGACCATATTTACTTCATCGGCAACAAACACTTTTTCAATCAAAAAGTCTTTGCGCAGACGTGTTGTGTCATAACTTTTCGCATCGGAAGGATGCGCTGCATAACGCAGTTCGTAATTTGTTTTCATATCAATCTTATCTTTAAATAATTCAACACATTAAAGGTCTTTAATAGGCTTGAACTTCGGCACCAGAAGCTTCATCACCGACCAGGCGATGATATAGGCCAGGGCACAGAAGATAAACACCAACATATAAGCCGTATACATTTCCGAGTTGACAATCTCACTCTGCATACGTGCCAGTTCGGTAAAAGTAGCCGGATCGATCGCTTCCAGCGTCGTCTTCACTGATTCCGGCAGTTTGTTCAACTCCTGCTTACTCAGATTGACAGCCATGCCGTGATCATTGACCAGATTCATCGACAATATCGTATCGAGATAAGACGACATCGTGCCACCGGCACTCCGTACCTGATCAAACGTATGGGCGATACCCGAACTGCGGAAGGTAGAGAATACCAGTCCGGCCCCTTTATTAATCAACACTGATCCCAGTCCGCCGGCCGCTCCACCAATACCGATCACGGTAGCAATCGCTTTCTTTGGGAACATATCGCCTACTGTTGAGAATATATTGGCCGACCACGCCTGATGCGCCGAACCGGCAATACCGATGATGACGATAGGCACCCAGTAAGAGACATATCCTAATGGCTGAGCCAACAACACAAACAGAGGAAAAAGCGCAATGATAAGCATCGCCGTCATGCGCCCTTTATAGGGATCCATTCCTTTGTCGATGAAATAGGTCGGAAACTTACCGCCGAAGATCGAACCAAATACGGTGATCGTGTACAACACAGCGATAGGCATCGATATCTCGATTCCTTTCATGTCATACTGAGCCAGCAGGTAAGCCGGAGTCCAGAAGAGGAAAAACCACCACACACCGTCTGTCATGAACTTACCAAAAGCAAATGCCCATGTCTGACGGTAACTGAAACACTTGAGAAAAGAGACCTTTTCTTTCGGTGCAGACGCCTTTATCGCAGCTTCCTCTTTCGCTGTCTCTTCCGCTGTATTATCCTGAAGGATATAGGTTAGCTCCGCTTTATTTACCTTTTTATTGTGTGTAGGTATCTCATACAACAGTAACCATGCAATCATCCACACAAAACCCAGCGCTCCGATAATGATAAACGCATATTCCCATCCCAAATGAAAGGCGATCCATGGCACGAGTATAGGCGCCAGAATGGCTCCGATATTGGCTCCGGAATTAAAGATACCGGTAGCAAAGGCACGATCGCGTTTCGGAAAGTATTCCGCTGTCGTCTTGATGGCTGCTGGAAAGTTTCCCGCCTCTCCCAATGCGAGTAACACACGGGCGGTACTGAAGCCCAACACCTTACCCGGCACTA
>JAQUZH010000219.1 GCA_028691445.1 Bacteroidales bacterium
ACCTTGGGGGAAAATAGTATGGCGGCCTTAGCAGCCTGCGACACTGTCATTGTATAGGGTTGATTGACCGGAAGAAAAGCGACATCAATTGACTTCAGCTCTTTCATTTCCGGAATATCTTCTGTATCTCCGGCGATGTAGACGCGCAATCCATCGAGTGTTAGCACATACCCATTGCCATTGAGACGGGGATGAAAGGCTTCTCTTCCGAGAGTGCTATTATAAGCAGCTACGGCTTCAAGAGTGACATGATCAAGTATAGTCTTCTTCTCGCCGTTATTCATGACCGAGCCCTTCCCTAGTTTCTTTCCGCTCGCATCATTGACAATAAGCAGCGTCTCTTTTTTGCTCAGTGTCTCGATCGTTTTGGCATCGAGATGATCGCCATGCTCATGCGTGATTAAGATAGCATCTGCTTTAGGAAATGTCGAATAATCAGCATATCGGGCTACAGGATCAATCTGAATGGTCTGATTGTTGTAAGAGAGCATCAAACTGCCATGTCCGATAAATGTGATGATCACATTCTCTTTCTTCCTGGTTTGAAAAGTATCAGCGTCAAAGGTTGCAGCCGATACCATACCGGATGAAATAACTCCCAATATAAATAGTAAACTCTTCAGGTTCATATCCATAAGTTATCAGGTTAATATCTTTCGCATGCCCTAAAGGCAATTATCAGCTACGAATAGAGCCGTGCAATTGCCGTTATTCAATACGGTCGGTTTGCTTTACTCTGGTTTTTCAAACAGAATAAACCATTCTGTCGGATTGGTACACTTCCAATTCTCAACACCAAACACGGCGACTTGGCGGGTCCATTTATGAATCACAACCTGTTCGCCGGGAGCCATATCTTGCTTGATGAGCTCTTCTACCCGCATCAGTTCCTTGTCAGACAGTTTTGTTCCATACGGATACGTCTCTTTCTGCTCTTCAATAGACTCTTCTTCTTCCTCCTCGAGGTTTTCAATATCCTCCTCCTCATCTATCTCATCAGACGCAACCGGCTCAACTATGGGTGTAGGCTCCGGCTTTACCGGCACGATGACTACAGGTTTTAGTGCTTCTGATAGTTTTGATTTAACATCATCTACAGTCTTAGACAACTCCTGTATGGATAGCGACGTTTTGCCCATTTCTTTTATAACGCTTTTTAGCAAGGTGTTTTGCTCTTTCATCAATTCAATACGTAGGTTGATCTTCGAATACCAGCATACAATTTCCCTGATCACAAAGATAATTGAGATCGGTACAACGATCATAATCAGAATTTCGAGTGTTCCTGAAGCAAATGCCATATTAGTACGATTTAAAGATGAATACTAAACCATCGGACAATAAAAAGTAAGTACAACTCACTGCGAAAATAGTCTGTCGAAGCATAATGGGAATCAAAGTGTTATTGTTCGCATACATAATTGAGTACGCAAATATAGACATATTGATGAAGATAACACAAAATATAACTGCAAATATTGAATTTTACTTTGTCTGAGGTGATCTACGCGCTCCTCTCCCGTTTCACGTCAGTGAGATGTCTTCTTTTTTGTTGTTGTAGAGGCAAGATAAGCTCCGAAGATCATAATGACCAATGCCAGGGCAAAAGGAGCATTGGGCTTTTCTCCCAGGATGACAAGCGATAACAGGACTCCGATAAAGGGAGCTATGGCGTAATATGCGCTTGTCTTTGCGGCACCAAGTTCGCGTTGCGCATACACGTAGAAGTAGATACTTAATCCGTAGGCAAAGAACCCAAGTAACAGCGCTGCAGGTATGTATGTGGGATTATCGAGCCTCTCTCCTACTGCACATCCAATGATGAGTGCTCCCAGTCCGGAACCAAATCCCTTGATAATAACAATTTGTAATGGGTCTTTCGTGGATAATACACGGGTACAGTTATTTTCGATACCCCAGCAGATGCAGGCAATGACCACGAAGACGGAGCCTAATGAGAAGGAGAAGCTGCTGGTATCTTCAATGGTCAGGATCATACTGGAGAGTGTAATAAAAGTGATTGCTATCCATAGTCTTAGCGTGATCTTCTCGTTAAAGACGAGTAGTGCTATCATGGCAGTGGATACGATCTCGAAGTTGTTGAGCAAAGAAGCGTTAGCGGCTGTGGTCAGGGTAAGTCCGACCATCAGAAAGATCGGTGCAGCAATGTCCAGTAGGACCACTGCGACGGTATATGGTAATTCTTTGCGTGTGAGTCGTAGCTCTGCGCCGCGATTCTTCCGTACCAAACCGATGACCGACATTCCTATCCCGGCACCAAGATAGAGCAGGGCTGCCATCATCGTGGGAGGGACCTCTCTAAGGAGGATCTTGGATATCGGCGAACTTATGGCATAGAGTGTTGCGGCAAGTATGGCCAGTAGGATTGCGTTGTTATGTTTAGAACTCATGATTGTTATCTTTTGCCTGCAACGGAACACGGATGCCTATGCGTGAATCCATTCATAAGGATGATCGAATCTATTGTTCAGACTATTTATCAAACAAGTTCTTTATGCGTTCGCTGAAAGAAACGTTGGTTTCACCTCTGTTTGTTACATTGGATTCACTTTGTGCACCCTTCGTCTTTTCCGACAGAATCTTTTGAAAGAAGTTGTTATCCTGTTCTTCGACCATTCTCATTTCAAGTATGTTTTTAAAACCGTTACACCATTTCGTTCGTACATACAAAGGCTTCGATTCTTCCGGCACATACAGTACGCAATATGAACCCTCATCAACGATAGAAGAGTGAGCGACCACAGCGGGTGGATCAATGCCCTGTATATACATTCTTTGTAATTCCTTGCATCCGAAGAAAGCATTAAATCCGATTATCCTTACGGTGGCGGGTATTGTAATACTGCTGAGACTGCTGCAACCGGAAAATGCATCGGCTCTGATTATTCTGACTCCCGAAGAGATGGTTACCGACTTGAGGTCTGTACACCCTTTGAATGCGGAAGAGGAGATGGTATTGACCGGATATTCGACGCGGCGATATTTTATGACTGGAGGTATTATAATATCTCCTGAGATCATGTCCGGCTCCTGATCAGATACACTAACGGTGAGAGAATCTTCATTTTTGATATATCTCAAACCATCTATCAGAAATGTATTGCTTTCTTCTTCGGGTATAAACATTTCTTGATTACCTGGCGATTGTTGTTCCTCAGGCAACGTGATTGCCGATGCTTCGTCAGCGTTCCCCTCTTCTTCAATAGCTAAGAAATTACTACACCATTTTGTTTTGGAATAAACGATCTTACAACCTGATGGCACATATAAAGTGCACAGCGCTCCCTCATCCAGTATGGATC
>JAQUZH010000220.1 GCA_028691445.1 Bacteroidales bacterium
CCGTTCCATCATGAATCCTCCGGCCGATGCTCTCTTCTATGAAGAAGATGTGCTTTGGGTGGCGGGTGAGAAAGCGAGGATGATCGCAATGGCCGGCACGAATACCATCGCTTGATTATTCTGAAAAGAGTCAGCAGACTACTTGCTTCTCTTTTTTCACTTTCCGCTCCACTTTTCAAACATAAAAAGGGCGGATTATTACCAAAAAGTGTACGCTGATTGGAAAGAAAGCAGTATATTTGTCGATTCTAATTACCAAAAAGAAATTTCAAATAACAAATTATGGCAGATAATTCAAAACTATTCTCTGAATTTCCTCCCGTATCGACTCAAGCCTGGATGGACAAGATCATCGCAGACCTGAAAGGTGCCGATTTTGAGAAGAAACTCGTTTGGAAGAGTACGGAAGGATTTAAGGTAAATCCTTTTTATCGTGCAGAAGATCTGGAAGGATTGAAGCACACAGAAGCTCTTCCCGGTGAATTCCCTTATGTAAGGGGCACCAAAAAAGACAACAACTGGCTTGTGAGACAAGACATCGAAGTGGAAGATGTGAAAGCCGCCAATGCGAAAGCACTGGACATTCTCAATAAAGGTGTGGATTCGCTTGGATTCACGTTACAGAAGAAAGATGTCACAGAAGCCGGCATCGCCACTTTGCTCGAGGGCATCTGTCCGAAAACAGTAGAGCTAAACTTCAAAGTTTGCGTCAAACTGTCGACTACCTTCCTCACTCTTCTTACCGCTTATTATACGAAAAAAGGATACGATCTTGCCGTGCTCAAAGGTTCGGTCAACTTTGATCCCGTTCGTCGTATGCTGACTCGCGGCAAAGAGATGGAAAACTATCTGGAGGTAGCTGAAGAGGTGATCCGAGCAGCAGCACAGCTTCCGAAGTACCGCGTGATCGGTGTCAATGCGATCGCTCTCAACAACGCAGGCGCTTACATCTCTCAGGAGTTGGGCTATGCCTTGGCATGGGGAGCCGAATATATCACCAAACTGACCGACAAAGGTCTCGCTGTCGATGAGGTTGCCAAACGCATCAAGTTTAATCTGGGCGTCGGACAAAACTACTTCATGGAAATTGCTAAGTTCCGCGCGGCTCGTATGTTGTGGGCTCAGATCGTAGATTCTTTTGCTCCGCAATGCGATTGCTCTGCCAAGATGAAGATTCACGCAGAGACCTCTATCTTCAACAAGACCATTTATGATGCACACGTCAACCTACTCCGTACTCAGACAGAAGCGATGTCTGCTGCTCTGGGAGGTGTTGATTCGTTGACGGTGACTCCTTTTGATACAACTTACAAAGCTTCCGATGAATTTTCAGAGCGTATTGCCCGCAATCAGCAGCTGTTGCTCAAGGAAGAATCACACTTCTCCAAAGTGGTCGATGCAGCCGGAGGTTCTTACTATATTGAAAACCTGACCGCTTCTATCGCCGAACAGGCATGGAACTACTTCCTCACTATTGATGAAAAAGGTGGTTTCCTTTCAGCAGTGAAAGCAGGAATTATTCAGGATGAGGTAGCTGCTTCAGGTAATGCCCGTCGCAGTGCGTTGGCTTCACGCCGCGAAGATCTGCTGGGTACTAACCAGTTCCCTAACTTCAACGAGACTGCTCTGAGCAAGATCGAAACAACTGAAGCAACAGGATGTGGCTGTCAAGACACTTGTCCGGAACCGGCTGTCAAAGTGCTTGATTTCAAGCGCGATGCCGCTGACTTTGAGGCCTTGCGTCTGGCTACAGAAGAAGCAGCCAAACGTCCGAAAGCCTTTATGCTTACGATCGGTAAACTCTCCATGCGTCTGGCTCGTGCCCAGTTCTCCGGCAATTTCTTTGCGGTAGCAGGTTATGAGATCATCGACAACCTCGGCTTCCCGACTGTAGAAGAAGGAGTAGCAGCAGCCCGTAATGCAGGAGCAGACATCATCGTGCTTTGTTCGAGTGACGAAGAGTATGTTGATTACGCGCCTATCGCGAAAGCAGCCATTGGAAATGATGCGATTCTGGTCATTGCAGGAGCACCTGCTTGCATGGATGAACTCAAGACTCAGGGCATTGAAAACTTTATACATGTGCGTTCCAATGTTTTGGACACCTTGAAAGCGTATAACACTAAATTAGGAATTGCATTATGAAACCGGATTTTAAAAATATCAACATAAAGAATGCGACCCGACCTGCCGTATCTCCGGCTGAATGGGCCAAAGCAAACGAAATCGAAGAGTGGAACACACCGGAGCTCATCCCTTGTAAAGCCGCCTATACGAAAGAAGATCTCGAAGGACTGGAACACCTGAACTATGCTTCCGGTTTGGCACCTTTCTTAAGAGGACCGTACTCTGGTATGTATCCGATGCGTCCATGGACCATCCGTCAGTATGCTGGTTTCTCAACTGCTGAAGAGTCTAACGCCTTTTATCGTCGTAACCTTGCTGCTGGACAGAAAGGTCTGTCGGTTGCTTTTGACCTTCCTACTCACCGCGGATACGATGCCGATCACGAACGTGTAGTAGGCGACGTAGGTAAAGCAGGTGTATCAATCTGTTCGGTGGAAGACATGAAAGTGCTGTTTGATGGAATTCCATTAAACACGATGTCTGTTTCCATGACCATGAACGGAGGTGTACTTCCTGTGCTTGCCTTCTATATTAACGCCGGCTTGGAACAAGGAGCCAAACTCGAAGAGATGGCCGGAACCATTCAGAATGATATTCTGAAAGAGTTCATGGTGCGTAATACCTATATTTATCCACCGGAATTCTCTATGAAGGTTATCGCCGATATCTTTGAATATACCTCTCAGAAGATGCCTAAGTTCAACTCCATCTCTATCTCCGGTTACCACATGCAGGAAGCAGGTGCCACCGCTGATATCGAGTTAGCTTACACATTGGCTGACGGATTGGAGTATCTGCGTGCCGGTATTGCAGCCGGAATCGACGTCGATGCCTTCGCACCCCGTTTGTCATTCTTCTGGGCGATCGGTACCAACCACTTCATGGAAATCGCCAAGATGCGTGCTGCACGTATGTTGTGGGCGAAGATCGTGAAACAGTTTAACCCGAAAAATCCGAAGTCACTTATGTTGCGTACGCACTGCCAGACTTCCGGATGGTCGCTCACCGAACAAGATCCTTACAACAATGTAGGTCGTACCTGCATCGAAGCAATGGCTGCCGCATTGGGACACACCCAATCGTTGCATACCAACGCGCTTGATGAGGCGATTGCCCTTCCGACAGACTTCTCTGCCCGTATCGCTCGTAACACACAGCTCTACATTCAACAAGAGACTCAGATCTGTAAAG
>JAQUZH010000221.1 GCA_028691445.1 Bacteroidales bacterium
GTCCTTGGTCTGATCCTATTCGGGTGCCCGAAGTAGGCGGTATCGACCCCTCTTTTTTCTTTGATGAAGATGGAAAAGCATACATTGTGAACAACGACGAACCGGATGAGAAACCCGAATATAGCGGTCACAGAGCTATCCGTATTCAGGAGTTTGATGTAACGACAGACAAGACCTTTGGTCCGCGTAAGGTGTTGGTAAACAAAGGTGTTCGTCCGGAAGAGAAACCGATCTGGATTGAAGGTCCGCACATGTATAAGATCAATGGTAAGTATTTTCTCATGTCGGCAGAAGGGGGTACAGGCGACTGGCATTCGGAGGTGATCCTTCGTGGCGACTCACCGATGGGTCCCTTCACACCGTGGGAGAAAAACCCGATCCTGACCCAACGTTCGCTGAAAAAAGAGCGTCCCAACCCAATCACTTGTGCCGGTCACGCCGACCTGGTGAAGACCAAAGAAGGGGAGTGGTGGGCTGTCTTCCTGGCTTGTCGTCCGATCAATAACACCTTCGAGAACCTCGGTCGCGAAACATTTATCATGCCTGTCAAATGGACTGAAGATGGTTTCCCGTACATGACTCAGGGCGATGACCTTGTGCCGATGATCCTTCAGAAAGAAGGTGTGAAACGCGACAAAGCGGTGACCTTCGGTAATTTTGAAGTAACAGATGATTTTAAAGCACCTGCACTTGGCATGGAATGGATGACACTGCGTACTCCGGGCACAGATCTCTACTCGCTAACTGAAAAGAAAGGTTTCCTCTCTTTGAAATGTACCGAGGTGAGTTCGAAGGAGCGCAAGACCCCTGCTTTTGTGGCCCGTCGCATGCAGCATCATAAATTTGAATGTACGACAAGTGTCTCTTTTGTTCCGAGTGACGAGAAGGATGCTGCCGGACTGCTCTTATTCAAAGACGAGGGGCATCAGTATTTCCTTTCGCTGAGCAAATCAGGATCTACGATGGTTGTGTCGCTCCAGCAGTATGGTCGTCGTGAGGACACCGAACTGGCTCGCAAGGAACTCGCAAGCACACCGAAAGCAATCGATCTGAAGGTAGTTTCCAATGGAACGACCTATGACTTCTATTATGCAGTCAAAAAAGGAAAATGGGAGTTGTTGATGAAAGATGTGGACGCTAAATATCTCTCTACAGCCACAGCCGGTGGTTTTACGGGAAGTGTCATCGGACTGTATGCAACTCGCAAGAGTAATTGAGAGCGTGTCGTTGGATCATTAAAAGAAAATCAAGATGAAAAAGTACCTATTTAAAACAAATTCCGGAAGTAAAACACTTCTTGTCGGCCTACTGCTGTTTCTCTCTTTCAGCAGTTTGGCCTGGGAAGGGATGCCTATGTCAAGATTGCATGTGGAAGGTCGTTATCTAAAAGATCCCCACGGCAACATTGTCAACTTGCATGGCTTTGCGCAAACCTACTCTCCCTGGTTTAACGAGGAGGGAAGAAAGTGGAGCAATTATGATGTCAACGCATGTTTGAATTACAACAAAGGCATTATCGATGGAATCATGAAAGCCGGATGGAAGGTCAACTTTATCCGCTTACACATGGATCCTTATTGGTCCAATAATCCGGGTGTGCATGTGACAGGTGAGAATGATATCTCTGCCTTTAACCTTATCCGGTTTAAGTCTTATCTAAACAGTGTCTTTGTTCCCATGGCTCAATATGCGATCTCCAAAGGGTTGTATGTCATCATGCGACCCCCCGGAGTCTGTCCGGAAAAGATTGCAGTGGGCGATGCTTACAACGTATACATGAAGAAAGTGTGGGCTACTGTGGCACAAAATTCCAAACTGAAGAATAATCCTTATATCATGTTTGAGTTGGCCAACGAACCGGTCAATATCCTTGGGAAGGACGGTACCTATGGTGCTGGTTCGCAGGGCCATTTCGACAACCTGAAGACCTATTTCCAGTCTGTCGTGGATACGATTCGTACCCATGCCGACAATATCCTTTGGGTTCCGGGCTTGGGCTATCAGTCGTTGTATTCCGGCTATGCTGTCAATCCGATTGAAGGAGAGAATATTGGTTATGCGGTGCATGTTTATCCCGGTTGGTTTAACAGCGGACAGGGGTATGCTGCTTTTCAAAATGGGTGGAACAGTCAGGTCAAACCGGTTGCAGACTTTGCTCCGGTCGTAGTGACGGAGATGGACTGGGCTCCTGCTAAGTACAACAAGTCGTGGGGTAAAGATGTGACCGGAGTAGCCGGCGGCGATGGCTTTGGAGCGAACTTTCAGAAGATCACTGACAAATCGGGAAATGTGAGCTGGCTGATCTTTACCGGTCCCGATCTGCTTGCTCAATTTAAAGATATACCGCTTGTAGAGGGCGAGGAACCAACCTTCTGGAATGACCCGGAGGCTTGTCCGTGGCCCGCTTACCACTGGTATCAGGAGTATACAAAAACGAATTATGCGCGTCCGGATTATGTAAATGTATCGACAAAAGATAATGGCGACAACAGCACGTTTGCCAATCCGGTGCTTGCTGCCGACTTTCCGAATCCGATCGTTGTGCAATCCGGTAACACGTTCTACTTGGTATCAACCAATCCAAACCGTTATCCTGCCACGACGGTGCTCGAATCAAATGACCTGGTTAACTGGGCGTATAGTTCTCAGCCTGTTGACAGTGTTCCGCTGCAAAACAAGATCCTGGTGGATGAAAATAACCTTCAAGCAGGCACCATGGTGCAAACCAGTGCCGGACAATGGTGGGCGATGGTAAGTTACGACAAGGGAGCGTTGGGACAATTCCCCTCTCTTTTGCCGGTATCCATGGTGGATGGAAAGCCTGTCGTTGATGAAACAGTCAAAGAGTCGCTCAAAATCAAGAAGCCGAATGTGCGAAGAGGTTACATCGCAACCTATCTTCCTACCAATGATGCTTTCCGTCACTACAAACTGGGTTTGCAGTGGGCATGGACGAAGAAGGTGGATCATTCACAATGGTCGTTGGCTGAGCGTGCCGGTTACATGCGTCTGAAGACAGGAGCTGTTGTGGACAGTCTGCACAATGCTCAGAATATTCTCACACAGCGTATTCTTTCCTTTAAGCAAGATACGGTATACTCCTTTGGAACGATCCGGATGGAAATCAAAGGGATGAAAGAGGGTGATGTGGCCGGTTTGTCTGTGATGAACAAGGAGTACGGATACATCGGTGTGACCATGAGCAATGGAGAGAAGAAACTGGTGACTTGTGTGAATAAAGAGCTGCAAAGCGGTCTGGTGCTGTCCGATTCCGTTGTTTATCTGCGGGGTGTGGTAAACAAGAAGACTGGTAAAGC
>JAQUZH010000222.1 GCA_028691445.1 Bacteroidales bacterium
GTCCTGAACAGAGCCACACCTCGCCGGTCACAACATTACGAAAAGAGATTTTCTTATCCGGCGAAGCAATGGAAAGCAAATAAGAAGCGCCTGTCTTCAAGGAATCCAGTGTGATCACCCAGCGTCCGTCTGTACCGGTCACCGCCTCTCCTTTCTGGCTGCCAAGCACCACAGAGATCTTCTGTCCGGCATTGGCAATCCCCTTCAACACCACCGGACGATTGCGTTGAAAGACCATATTATCACCATAAAGCAGTGGCAATTGCAGTCCGCCGTAGTTGCCCGTCAACGCGGAATAGACCGTAGAGGCAATGATCGCAGCTCCTTCTGCGGTAGGATGAATGGCGTCGGGAAAGAGATCCGGACGGTTGTAGAGTGGAGCCTGCAAGTCAATCAACTCGACCTCTTGCGTGGCAGCAAACTGTTCGATACGTTGCTGAATCTGTTCGTACCACTCACGGGTGCCGGACTTAAACCGCGCGTGGCGGAAAGTGATCGGAGGCATACGGCACACGTAGATCTTGCACTTCGGACTCAGATTGCGGATGGTCTGAATCAGATAGAGATAGTCTGCGAGAAAGTTTTCTTGAAAATAGGGCCAGTTGCGCGGATCCGTATCATTGAGACCGAGTTCGATGATTGCCACATCAGGCACATAACGCACAGCGTCGCGAAACTCAATCTGGTTGGCATACGGACGATGTCCCTTGCGCAACAAAGTCGCACCGGGCTTACCAAAGTTTCGCACCTGATACTTACCACCAAGCAATTTGCCAAGTTGTACCGGATAACTCTCTTTGGAAGGATCGATCAGTCCGCTACCAAATGTCACACTATTGCCGATACAGGCCACTCTTATACTGTCTGCTGCCGATACGTTGACGATCAAAAGCAGGAGAAAACAACTCAAAAAAAACTGTTTGCGCATCACTGTCCTCACTTAATCTTTCTTATTCTGATCGGGAGAATAAATCAATCCTTCTACCTCATCTTTGCCGTCGAGTGTCACAAAGACACAGGTAAACATCCATTTGACCAGACGAATATCCGATGAAGAGAATTCTTTGACTGGCAGTTTCATGAATACTTTGTTCCATCCACGGTTCAAGACCACTCTAACTGGTGGACGCGCAGAGAAGTTTTCGTTGCCTAATAGAACTTCAGCGGTAACCTTGGTATCAACAGTAGTCCATTTGGGTGGAAAAATCTCGTTGTCATTGATCCAGATACGGCTTCCTCTGGTATCCCATTTCCCTTGAGCAGGAGGCGTGTCAAACACCGAACGTCCATAGTTCTGAAACTCTATCCAGGCACCTACAGTCTGTTTCTTTGGCGAATAGACATAGGTCCATGCATATGAGGTACTGTTTGGCTGCGGATTGGCATAGAAAGCCGGAATGGTAGAGCCCCATGTATGTCGCAGATAGATGCCGGCGCCAGTAGCTATCCTTGTACAACACACAGTATCATTCAACACATAAGCAGGCTGAAGCTTCTGTTCAGGTGGAAAAGACTTCGTCACATCGCCTCCATTAGCAAAAGCATCGGTAATCCGCCAATGCACATTGGTCTGTTTGACGTAAGCAAAAGGTTCGTGTTTGAAGGCTCTCTTCTTATAATACAACAGACGACGTTCAAAATCTTCAAAGTCTTTAAACTCTTTCGTGCCGGGAGCATCAATCATCGTTCCTTTGCGGGTGATGTACTCTCCCCCTCCTATCCAGGTGCGTTCGGCCAAAGCCAGCATCGACGGATAAAATGCATTTTGTAAGATAATATCTTTTTCCGTGGGCAGAGCACGATCGTTCCACACAGCCAAAATAGCTCCTGCATAGGTTTCATTGCCTAGTCTTTGATTGGCAATACTACTATTGTACAAACCAACAACATCGGCAAACGAGTCGAAATGGTTTGCATAATGATAACGTGAATCAATGGCCGGCACCCCTTCCAGCTCTTTTCCACGGGAACTCCAGAGGTGGAGCATGTCTATTTCACCTTTCTGGTATTTCCAGCCCGGGTTCCAGGAGATCACCTTCTTCCCTTTATCGCGGAGATACTTCACCATCACCGGGACAAACTCTTTGTTCGTAATATTTACCTCATCGGTGCCAATATGGATATATTCCGTTCCCACAAATGCTTCGCACACCTCATCCATCAACTCTTTGAGTATCTTCATCCCTTCCGGTGTCTGCATATCTGTGCCAAAAGCACGTGTGAACGATGCACTATGTCCCGGCATATCAATCTCCGGAATCACGTTGACGTTATGTCTCTTGCAAAACTCCACTAGTTCGCGCACCTCTTTCAGGGTGTAATACTTGCCCGGCAACCGTTCGTAGTTGGCAGCGTCATTCAGTTGTGGATAACGTTTGCTTTCAAGTCTCCAACCTATGTTTTCTGTCAGATGCCAGTGAAAGGTATTGATCTTAAAACGCGACAGCAGTTCGATCTCCTTTTTCAGTTCGTCGATGGCAAGATAACCCCGACCGGTGTCGTGCATAAAGCCACGAACACGAAAGGCAGGCCAGTCAATAATCTCGCAAGCTTCCAACTGGGTATCTCTTCGCTTTGGGTCAGCCAGTTGCTTGAGTGTCTGCAAGGCCCAATAAGCTCCTTTGGGAGTAATCGCCTCAACGACAACACGGTATTTATCAATGGCTATATGATAAGCCTCCTCCTTATTAACCTCGACCATACGGATGTAAGGCACTAGGCGCACCTCAATCGTCTGCATCGCATCATAATGCAGTTCACCACCGACCGACTCAATCCAGTCGCCATATTCCTGTTGCATACAATCGGCAATAAGATGTACGTCTCCAAAAACAAATCCTTTCGGACTAGCCTCTGTTGCCATATAATAAACCGGTTTAGGAAGAAGATCCTGAATGCCGGCGTTCAAAAGTGTTGTCGGTATCAAACAAAACAGAATAGCTACAAGTTTCGTCTTCATGAATAATTATTTAATGAGGTCCGTTAATTTGATTCGCTGGAACACCATGTGGGTCTGACTGCTTTCATACAAGATACCCACCGTCTCGTTGTCCACCATCGAAAGACAGGAATAGCCCCAGTTTTCTTCCGCATCCAGCAACAGTTGGTAAGGCCATGTCAATCCGCCGTCCAAACTTGCTTTGATGGTCATGTTATAGCGTCCGTTCGTTGCATCGGGATTGGAAAACAACAGGATCTTTTTGCCCAGCACATTATCAGCCGCATCCACCTTGATGAGACTGGCCATGCAAACTGGTTCGCGCAAGGCCTTACGAGAAGAGGGATGCTCTTCCCAGGTCTGTCCCAGGTCTCG
>JAQUZH010000049.1 GCA_028691445.1 Bacteroidales bacterium
TGCCGATTGTTTTGACACTGTTGGGTATCTGTATGGAGGGGAGCATCTGACAGTAAAAGAAGGCATAGTCGCCAATGGATGTCACTCGATCGCCCATATCAACAGTGCGCAATGCCCAGCAGTTATGAAATGCGTGTGCACCAATCGAAGTAATATTGTCTGGAAGAATGAGGTTCATCAACCCTGTACAATCATAAAGAGCATAGTCCGGTATCTCACCGGCCGGATAAGCTATACTGCGAACTGAGTCTGCCGTACCTTCTGATCCGGTATAAGCCACTACCTCCACTCCACTCAGATCCAGCTCTGTGAGCGCCGGAAAACTGTCGCGCAAGGTTTTAAAATCACGTGCATCAAGTGTGCCCGTCAAGGCCAGAGACACAGCAGCTCTTTTCTCAGCACTTGTAAACAAATCCTTTAACGTTCCGGCAACCATCACTTTCGTGCTGCTCTCTTTGCTCACTGGCAATGTAATCTCTTTCACAATAGTGCCACCTATAGATTCGATCTTGATCAGAAAAGTCACCGCTTTATCGGGACAGTCGGAAGAAATGCTGAACCAGAAGCGGGATGAAGGTGTTGAATTGGGTTCCACTTCACCCAGTGCCAGCGAATCAACATCCAATATTACATCTGGATCATCGCACAATAAAACGGCGGTCACATCAGAAGCAATACCATCTCCTGAATTATTCAACGTAAACCGAAGAGAAATTGTTTCTCCACTATTGGCAATTCCATCTCCATTGCCTGTTCCTCCAGCTGATCCATCCAGGAGTTCATACTTACTACAAGCAAGCTGAGGTATGGCAACGGGTGAAATACCAATAATAGCCTGATGCTCATCATTAAAGCTATAATAACCATCGGGGGATAAAGCATTCATATAGAAATAGCCATCAAAATAGCCGCCCCACCCCCAGTTGAAATGAAAATAATCTTCAGTCTGATACCCGTCACAAACAAAAGCATGTCCGCTATATCCATCATATCCGGCATAATAGACAGGTCTGTTGTGATTCAGTTCATTGAGGATCAACTGCTTCCATTCCGTTTCTTTGTACTCGTTTTTCATAACAAACCGAGCGGAAGAAGAATAGTGGAAGTTCTTAATAAAAGCTTCAGTCGCATCATCTAAGAATGCCTCTGATCCATCATTGCCATAATTCGTTCCGACTGAAGCACCACAATGGTAAAGCAGTGTGCCTACTGCATCCACTTATTGTTGAGTGCTCGATTTGCTCAGTTTGTCCGTCATATCTGACCAGTTGTAGGTCGTAGGAGGAATTGCAGCTATCTCTCCGTAATTTTTGCAATAGTAGGCAGGAATATCGGCACACTCAGCCGGTTATTTGTGATAATACATTACTTGTCCCATAGCTGTAGCGACACAACCTGTCAGTGCCCGCCCACCATAATTTGAGTATGCATCCTCCGGACATTGGCTGTCATAATATCGTCCCTGATTCCAGGTGGATGTAACCAACGGGGCAACTTCTTTGAGTGCTGTTGCAGATTGGATGGTGCTGGCAGAAGTACTTTTGAACTCACAGTTATCCTCTGCTTCGGAAGGAGTATTGCGTATATATGCAATCTGTTTCTTGTAGTTGTTCATCCATGCGGTATATGCGGGTGTCTCATTACTCGGATCGTATTTCCCTTCAAAGGAATAGCCCAGTACAGGAGTGACAGCATCATCGCCTGAAACAATAATAAAACCGTGATTTCCTGTTACGTTATAAATGTAAAAGCAAGGAGCTGTATTAGCCGGAGTAACGGAGTCATCAAACTCCTGATGGACCAGTTCGAGTTGGAGCTCTTGTGCTGATAATCCGATGGAGCGTGCCTGACTACTTTGCGACACTCTGGAGGCAAAGAAATTGGTTGCTACGGATTTAGCCGTGGCTGGATCAACAGTTCGGCTGTATGCGGCACTCAAAAAGAAAAGTCCGGACAGCAAGAGGAAGAATAGTTTTCTCATAGTAAATGTTGAATTAATAGCCAAACAGGTTCAGAAAAAGCACTTTCAGTTTGCAACCACAAATATATGAAATCAATCGAATTAACTATGGAATATGCCTGACTAGTTACTAAAACATCTCTAAAAAAGCAGAGGCTACTCTTTTCAAAGCAACCTCTTCTTGTCGATCATAAATACCTTAATATGCCGTCAACCGGAATGTAATAGGCAGGATATATCTTACTTTTACAGCTTTAAAGTTCTGCATTCCAGGCTCCCAGTTAGGCATGATGCTTATTATTCGCAATGCCTCTGCATCCAGTTCAGCAGATACTCCTCTTTCTATTCTTCCATGAATCACTTTACCGGTCTTGTCAATTACAAAAGAGACAGTCACACGACCTTTATCACCACGGTTTTTAGCAACTTTCGGATATTGAATATTTCTATTCAGCCACTGCATCAGCCCGGCATCACCTCCGGGAAATTTTGGCGGATTCTGCATATCTGAAATAGGGATCTCTTCATCAACATATTCACCTTCACCGTATGTTTCATTCGCATTAAATGAACGGATATCCACTTTGGTCTCTTCATTGGATTCAGTTTCCTGAATCTTCACTTCCGTGATATCCACATCGGTGTCCACAAGGGTGAGAATATCCTGAGCAATGGAGGGAGGTGGTGGTGGTGGCGGTGGATTCTGCAATGTAAAAGGTATGACGTCTTCGTCGGTAGTCTCAAGACCACCTTGCGTGTATGTCTTCAGTGAAACTGTCGCCTGCGTCCACTCGAAAGAGACAAAGATCATGGCAAACACCAAAATGTAACCAATAAGAAAAGAGGTCTGTCGCTTGTTGGTCAACTCAGCGTTTTTTTCTTTTTTTGAGTTCATCGTTTCCATGTGTTAACTGGTTAGTATTCGGTCCTTTTTAACAAAGACGCATCAAGAGATTCTTTCTATCACCTGATGCGTCTATATTTTCTCTTTGACTCAGAAAATCAGAAAAAAACCGTTTACGAGTTACCGGATGGAACAACAAACAAATCCTCCCCTCTTCTCTACTTTAGTATATCTCCTTCTGCGAGCGGAGTATACGGACCATCTTTCACTTCCAAGATGACAGTGCCCGACTCAAGTACTTCCAGTGTATGCCACTGGTGCGCAGGAATCTGAATGCCGTAATTGCCCGTTTGCGTATCCAGTATGGTGGATGAGATCTCATTTCGGGCATCATCGTAAAACATCACCCGTAGTTTACCTCTGACCAGTAGATAGGTCTCCGCTGTATGAGGATGGCGGTGGATCGGCAGATCGGTGCCGGGCTCCAGGGCATTAAACAACCGTTGTGCTTTCGCATCGAGGGAGTCATGGAGGTTCAGGTTCATCCGCAGACGCGGACTCTTTCTGGCTTCTGCCGAGAGGTTGTCAAGCAATTGTGCATCTAATGTAAACATAATGACTGTACTTTGATCTGTTTTCGTTTATGAAGAACAAAAGTACTCTTTTTTTTTGAACTCTCACCAATCGTTTGCTGACATCAGCCACTCCTCTTTCTAAAAAGGCGATGAGTGCTTCAATGTATATTTTGGGTTGCCAATGTATTGTGTGTGAAAACTTATTGTATCTTTGCCCACATTCAGGTAAATAAAACAACGTATTCTAACTTTACTATCTTTACAACTATGAAAAAAAGTTCTTTTCTCGCTTTTCTATTTATTGCTGTAACGCAATGGGCCATGGCTGCTGAGCGTGATTTTTATCAGATTCAAACGTATCGCCTGTCAGATAAAGCGCAGGAAGTACGTATGGATAAGTATTTGAAAACGGCGTATCTCCCGGCATTGCATCGGGCAGGTATCAAAACTGTAGGAGTCTTCAAACCTATTGCTTCAGACACTGCTGCAGGCAATCAGATTCTGGTGCTCGTACCGCTGACTTCGCCGGATCAGCTCGACAAACTGCAAACAACGTTGGCTGCTGATGCTACTTATCAGACCGCAGGTGCCGACGTTCTGAAAGCTCCGCATACGAATGTGGCCTTTGCACGCAAACAATCTACCGTACTGAAAGCATTCAAGGATGCGCCTCGAATGTTTGCACCGAAATTTACTACCAAACGCGCTGATCAGGTCTTCGAACTGAGAAGTTATGAGGGAGCAACCGAGTATCTGTATAGTCAAAAGGTGAAGATGTTTAACGAAGGAGGTGAGATTGCTCTCTTCAAAAAGCTTGGCTTCAATCCGGTATTCTTTGCAGAGGTGCTCTCTGGCAATGTGATGCCTAACCTCATGTATATGATTTCGTTTAGCAACATGGAGTCGCATGATACCCATTGGGATGCTTTTGGAAAACATCCGGATTGGAAGAAAATGTCTTCGCTTGATGAGTATCAGAACACAGTGTCCAACATCATTCGTGTCATGTATCACCCAACAGACTATTCTGATTTGTAATAATCATTCGTTGGGGTACTAATCTCAAAAGATGGCGGCAAGCCAGGAGTTCCTCGCTCCTGCTTGCCGCTCTCTTTATTTATGATTTCAAACCTACTCATCTACGTATATGTCATAATCGGGTAAAGGGTAGTTTCGATTCTCAAACCAACGCTTTGAGCGCTTGACTGTGATATGAAAACAGGGGATCTTTTTCTCTTTGATGAAGAGAATGCGTTGTTTATTCTGATACTCCTCAAGCAGCTCTTCAAGTATCTTTTCCTGAACCCGATTACGTGCTCTCACTCCATCAAAGCGAACATAAGAGATATCGAAGGAGCATCCGTAGCTGTGCGAACTTTCATTGGCAGCATTCATATTGATGCGGGTCAGTCTTTTTTGTTTACTGACCATCCGTGTCAACGATGTAATGGTAAATGTATGGTCCGAACCGGCTCGTTCGCAATAAGCCTCACCGAGCTCTTGTAAAAACCGGTAGGCATCCCAAGTAAGATAATGTTCGCTGTGAGTCAGATTGGGACCTATCCTGTATCCTCTTCCAATAGTCACTTCGGTGAGTTTGCGCTGGTGAATCAGTTCATTTAGTTCAGCCTCTGTCTTGATGGGTGGCCAACCGTATGAAGCACCGGCATTGAGATGTCTCTTGTAAAGAGAGCACTCTTTGCTCTTTTTTTTAATGCGGTAATTCAGAATACTATACTTGTAATATTCTGAAGGATTGGATGAAATCGAAGGTGTCTGCGAAAATATCGTGAATGGCATCAATATGTATACCAAAGCGACAAGGGCAATGACCAACAGGAAGGCTGAAACGGGGAAAATTATCTTTTTCTTTGACATGGTATCTTTGCAACACATTTTTTCTTCGTACAAATGTAAGCGTTTGCTCTCTAGTAAGCAACAGCGACAGGAAAGGTTTGAATAATTATAACTCTTATTTGTCTTGTTTCACAAGAAATAGCAATAGATATAACCGGATTACCATATACCAACACGAGTCTGATTGAAAATAATGAAAGATGAATAATTAATCGTTTTTTCAATGGTTTTTCATTATGTTTGTGGGTAGTTTCTTGCTTTTGCAAAAAAACTCATACATTTCAAACTACCTTTTTATGGGAAAATCTAAGAAATTCGGGATTTTTGGTGGCGTATTCACACCGTCGATATTAACTCTGTTAGGCGTTATTATGTACATGAGGTTGCCCTGGATCGTCGGGCAAGCGGGACTTGTGGCCACTTTGGGCATTATTCTAGTTGCACATATCATATCGGGGAGCACCGGACTGAGTGTCTCTTCCATTGCCACAGACAAGCGAGTGGAGACGGGTGGAACGTATTACATCATATCACGCAGTCTGGGGTTGCCAATCGGAGGCACACTCGGCTGGGCTCTGTATGTTGGACTTTCATTTAGTGTGAGTTTATATCTGATAGGTTTCGCAGAAGTTTTTCTGGGGGTAATCGGCATGGATGTCAATCTGAATACGATTCGTATTGCCGGATCTGCCATCTTGTTGCTTGTAACTTTTCTAACATTCTTCAGCACTTCGCTTGCAATTAAAACACAGTACATTATCTTGTGCGCGATGATCCTTTCTTTGTTGTCCGTGTTTTTTGGCAATCATGCTTTTAC
This sequence comes from Bacteroidales bacterium, assembly GCA_028691445.1. Lineage (GTDB taxonomy): Bacteria > Bacteroidota > Bacteroidia > Bacteroidales > JAQUTK01 > JAQUTK01. Next base: position 6,054 of record JAQUZH010000049.1, read on the forward strand.
TCCGGTTGCACCAGGCATTGATACGCTTCCTGATTCGCTACCCTGGATTACGCTTTTTGCAATTTTCTTTCCCGCTGTTACGGGCTTTGAAGCGGGTGTTTCTATGTCGGGCGACTTGAAAGATCCACGTAAAGCAATACCTGTTGGTACAATTACTGCTATTCTTGTGGGACTGGCAATTTATATCGGTCTATCTTTCTTTTTTGCATATACGGTAGATCGCAATCTGCTTGTACATGATCCCAATGTGCTTCTGTCTATTTCACTTGTTCCTCAACTAGTGACAATAGGAATTCTCGGAGCTACCTTATCTTCGGCACTTGGCAGTATCCTTGGTGCTCCACGTATTTTGCAGGCTGTGGCAAAGGACAGAATCGCTCCTGCTTTATTTGGGAAGGGTTTCGGAGCTTCTAATGAACCACGAAATGCGGTACTACTTACCTTTCTGATAGCTGAGTCAGGAATTCTTATCGGCGAACTGAATGTAATCGCACGAATCGTTACAATTTTCTTTATTATCACGTATGGGTTTCTAAATATAACTTATGCGGTAGAGAGTTGGGCTAACAGCGATTTTCGACCAACATTCAAGATCCCAAGTCTTGTGAGTATTATCGGAGCTATTGCCTGTGTAGTCGTAATGATTCAGCTGGATATAGCAGCTTTGGGAAGTGCAACTGTTATTCTTCTGGCTCTCTTTTTTTTTCTAAAAAATAAGGAACTTACGCTACGCAATGGTGACACACGCTCAAGTATCTGGCTTTCTCTTGTGAAGATGGGATTGCTTCGGCTGAATAAGAGTCAACTGAACAACCGCTTTTGGAGGCCAAACATTATCCTTTTCAGTGGTGGAGCGAAGCAAAGGCCCTACCTGATTGAGATCGGAAAGGCAATTGTCGGCAAACAGGGAATCTTTACGAACTTTGAATTAGAGGAACAGCCGGATAAGGCTCATCTGTTTGATAAAGTAGCCCAGGTTACAGTAGAATCGATTGGTGATGAACTGGATATTATCACACGTAAACACCTATGTAATAATATTTACGAGGGGATAGAAATGATAAGCAGAATATATGGTTTCTCCGGATTCGAACCAAACACGCTACTGATGGGATGGCCAAAAAATGCAAAGAATACAAACAAATTTGAAGGTCTGCTAAGTAACATGGATCATTTGGACTATAGCCAGATATTCCTTAATTTTGACAAAGAGGCGGGATTTGGGAATTATAATAAAATTGATTGTTGGTGGTCTGGTGAGGGTAGAAATCTGGCTCTGACATTGCACCTTATCCGGTTTATCACTTCAAATGTGAAGTGGAGAAACGCAGAGATACGTATTCTGGCTGTTGCAGAGAGTAGCAAAATAGAAAAGTATTATGCTGTGATGGACCGTACGCTTGAACATTATCGCGTGAAGGCAACAGTAAAGATACTGAACAATCTCGAAAGAATACCACTTAAAGAGTTGATTCACATGCACTCATCAGAGGCTGAACTGACGATTTTAGGAATTCCTGATTTTACGGAAAAGAGTGTTAGTGAGACTGTGAGTCAGATCAATGAGCTGATCTGCGGATTAAGTTCTACGCTTCTGATCCGAGCTTCTTCAGGATTTGATGAGATCAATGTGTCGCCGGATCTGCCTGTTTCGCAAAAAGTGAGCTCTAAAAGTGGTTTTCTAAATGAGCAAGATCAAGCGATAATAGATAAACTGGATGTATCGGAGGGTTTGCCTTTTTCTAAAGATGTTATTAAACTTGCCGGAGAGTTGAATGAGTTCACTCGTCAGCTTGATGAAAATGTATTTCAAGCTATTTGTGCAAACCGTAACAGTTTTCTCGAACAGTTGGATAATCTGGCAAATAAAGCGTTAAGCAGACTGGAAACTACAAGTATAGGGAAAAAACAGACTGAGAGAAATTCTGAATACCTCAAGAAATTGAATGATTATGATTTTCATGCGCGTAACCAACTGGATAAACTTAGAACTGACCATCTGAATTATGAGCGTGAGGTACTTCAGAGTGGTATACAGATGTATTTATCTCAAATCAACGGAGCACTTAAGGCACTTCCTGAAAAGGTAACTCTCACATTTTCAAAAGAAGAATACAAACAGCTTATTGATACTGGTAAAGGAAGTAAACTGTATAAAAAACTAGCTTTGCTCCGACATTCATTTTTCAATAAAAAAGTGCTCATTGTTGTCAAATCGTCACCGTCTGCAAGATATTATCTGTATACGAGACGACTCGAAGAGTTAATGCGTTTCCAGGAGAGTTACGCCACTCAAAGTCTGAACGCTTTTGCCGGAATACGCGATTTCTTATTAATGAATCACGATACAATAGAAAGAGTACAAACAACTCAATTGACTGCGGCTCATTTCCTTGAGGAAGAAGTGAAAATATCAGCTTCAATCAAGGTGCTTAGTGATGGTAACCTCTCCTATTTATCGGATAAAAGAAGGGAATTTATTAAAAGTACCAGAGAGGATTTGGAAGGTTTTTGCTCACATGTGGCAAGTCCACAGGCAAACTTATTAAACAGCCAACTGAAACCATTGAATAAGAGATGTACAACGCTCGAAAGAAGGTTGCAGGAATATAGAGAGGTATGGTTTCCTTTTATGGAAAATCACATGAACAGAAACTTTCTGGATTTTACTTACCTTTTCTTAAAGAACCGTTTGGCCGCAAAGATTGGAAAGATAGAACAAGAAGTAGAGTCACGTATCGACACAGAGATCGTCAGGAAATTGCAGGACATAGAGATTCAGATAAGATCTCTTCTCGAACCAGAATCTCCGGTTAATAATCATGAGGTGCTTACGATGAAGGATCTTTCCCTCCCACAGCTGGATACTATTTTTACTACTTTGATCAAAGAGATACATGAAACGGTGGAAGAACTCCCGGAAAATCTTGTAATCAACGGAAATCAGCTACTGGAAAGCATCAGGCTAAGAGATCTCGAAGATGCGGAAGCATATAATATCTCAGTACGCAAGACGGCCGACTACTATATCAGTAATCTACTGAGTGGTCAGATCAGAAAACAATTGGTAGTCATTGCGCAACAACTCTCGCAGACAAAGATCGCTCTGAAAGAAATAATCAGTGTGGCAAACTTTAATCTTTCATACAGTGAGAGTGGTATTTCCGATACAACGGATATTTCATTGCTCCGAAAACAACGGAATATTATCTCAAGCAAATTAACACAAGATATTAAAAGTGAAATTTATAAAGTATCTGAATTGAAGAAGAGCTTCCGAATCATTCTAAACAAAGCTCTGGATGATTCTTTCGAACCTCTGTCCGCTGCAGCGATTGTAAAAAGTTCAGTCGGATTGAAAAAACTCTCTATCAAATCGGATCAGCGCGAATTGTTTAACCGGGTGTCTCTTTTGAAAGATAGATTCAATAATAGTATTGTAAGCATGATGGTCAAGTTATTTTACAGGAAAAGCGAGGGATTACTGTGGGCTAACAGATTGGAAATTCAAAACGAAAGAGCTTCTCTTTATCCCTATGAACCTGTCAAAAAGATGCTTGAGTCTTACTCGCCGAACAAGGCTATACTTGAGAAACTGCCCTTTTACTATCACAACCTGTTTTCTGAAAGTACAGCTCCGGGAACTGATTTCTGGGTGGGTATGAAACCTGAACTTGAAAAGGGTAGCCAAGCTATCAAACGGTTCTATACCGGCACCAAGGGATTGCTGATTGTAAGTGGTGAAAGGACTTCCGGGAAATCGAGTCTGAGTAGGCATTTGGCGGAACTTCACTTTGCAAAACAAAACATATACTCACTGAGAGCTCCCAAAGAGTGTACTGCGGATGTCGATCTATTTGATAAAATGCTATTGAAAAAGATGAATGGTAACGGTCTGCTCACCACCAATCTCGAAGAGATGAATGACAGGAAGGTCATAATCATCAATGACCTCGAACTCTGGTGGGAAAGAAAACCTGGTGGCACTGCTGTGATAGAAAGAATTATCTTTCTCATGCGTGAATATGGTAATAAGTTACTCTTCATCGTCAATGTAAATAAATATGCTCTCAGGATAATCAACCAGCTCACCTCAATCAGTATCTGGGCATTGGATCTTCTATATTGCCGACCTTTTGATGCACGCGAATTGAAGGATCTTATCATGGTACGCCATCAGGCAGGAGGAATGAAGCTGGTATTGAACAAGAAGAACGATGATCAGATTACTAACTGGGATTATGCTAGCCTGTTCAATCGGTTTTTCAACCTCTCACTCGGCAATCCCGGGTATGCCATCAACTTATGGCTCACAGGTATCAAAAGTATTTCAGGCAATACGATATACATTACTAAACCGGCTGATAAGCGTATCTCTTTCCCTGATGAAATTCAGCAAGAAGAGATTATTGTCATCCTGCAGTTTATATTGCATCGAAGGTTTTCTATCGGCAGACTTTCCACAATGCTCGATTGTGAACCGGAATACTCGGGAAGGATAATTCAAACACTTTTTCAAAAGGGAATTCTCATTGAGGTGTTTACAGGTATATATGCCATTCATCCGGCTATTGAGATTCATCTTGTCAAGAAACTTATAAACATAGAATTATTATGATAACTCTGTATATTATAGCCCTTGCAATAGTGCTATTTCTTGGTTTGAGAACCTTCTCAACCTATTTCTATATTCTTGTGATCAATGGGCGGGTGAGATCTCTCTTCGGTAAATTATTCCCAATTATTGAACTTATTCTCTGGGTCTGGTTTGCTTTATGGATTTTGTACAGAGAAACAGCTGAAACACCACTTAACGCAGTTGTCCCGGGGAGTGTGGTCATCGTGCTGCTACTTCTTTTCATCTGGTACTTTGGACGCGACTTGGTCTGTGGGGTGATTCTTAAAGCTGAAAATGGATTCGAAGCCGGTCAGATGATACAGACTATTGAGGGATATTGCACAATCAAAAAAGCGGGCTATCGCTCGCTTGAGGTTAGCACAAAGGAAGGGATAATAATCAGGATTCCTTACAGTGTTATCAGCAGAAAACCTATTGTATTGCCTGTCAGTAATGTGAAAGGAGCTGAACATCGCATCACGCTCAAAGTATTCTCTACTTTTCCACCTGAAAAGATCAATACTATGCTGAAGTGCAAACTACTGGAAATGCCATGGGTCGTATCTGGGGAAAATATAAAGATTGAGATTACAAGAGAAGATGCGGATAGTTACAAGGTAATGCTGGATTATCACGCACTCAGTCGGGAGATGGCGCTGAAGTCGGAAGATTATCTGCTACGGTTTGTCAAGGAATGGGAATCAAAATAATCTCTGTATGACAGCCGTTTTTTATATCTTTGTGGGATAAACTTAGCAACAAATCAGACTATGGAGTTATTTCACTCGATGATCTCTTCGGCACTCTCGATTGCCGTCAAACAGATAAGCAGCACATTATCATTACTTAATGACGGTGCAACCATCCCCTTTATCAGCCGCTATCGCAAGGAAGCCACCGGTGGATTGGATGAGGTACAGATCGGAAATATCAAGGAACAATATGATAAGCTCTGCGAACTTAAAAAGCGCAAAGAGACGATTATATCTACGATTGACGCACAGGGGAAGCTATCTCCTGAACTGAAGAAAAGAATAGAAGAGTGCTGGGATAGTACAGTGCTGGAGGATATCTACCTCCCCTACAAACCGAAACGAAAGACGCGTGCCGAGGTGGCGCGGCAAAAGGGTCTGGAGCCTTTGGCTACACTGCTTCTACTGCAACAGGAACCAAATCTGACGGCAAAGGCAAAGGCTTTTGTCAAAGGGGATGTCAAAGATGTGGAGGATGCACTCAAAGGAGCACGCGACATCATCGCCGAACAGATCAATGAGGATGAACGGGCACGCAATCAGATTCGTAATTCTTTTTCGCGTCAAGCTGTGATTACGTCTAAGGTCGTGAAAGGGAAAGAAGAGGAAGCGGCTAAATACAAGGATTACTTTGATTTCGCCGAACCATTGAAACGTTGCTCTTCGCACCGCTTGCTGGCTATCCGCCGTGGTGAGGCGGAAGGGCTCTTGCGAGTGAGTGTCTCGCCTGTCGATGTGGAGTGCACGGAACATCTCGAAAGGTTGTTTGTTCGCAGTAACAATGCGTGCGGCATGCAGGTGGCTGAAGCTGTACAAGATGGTTACAAACGGCTGTTGAAACCTTCTATCGAGACTGAATTTTCTGCGCTGTCCAAAGAGAGAGCTGATCAGGAAGCGATCCGGGTCTTTGCGGAAAACTTGCGACAGTTGCTCCTGGCTCCTCCCTTGGGACAAAAGAGGGTGTTGGGGCTCGATCCGGGATATCGCACCGGGTGTAAACTGGTTTGCCTGGATGCGCAAGGTAATTTGCTGCACAATGAGGCCATCTACCCTCACCCTCCTCAGAACGAAAAGAGTATGGCTGGCAGAAAGGTTACTCAGTTGGTTGAGGTTTATGACATTCAGGCGATTGCTATTGGTAACGGTACGGCCAGTCGCGAGACGGAGGCTTTTGTCACTTCTCTGCGTTTTGACCGTAAGGTACAGGTGTTTGTGGTGAGCGAAAACGGCGCTTCTATCTATTCTGCCTCGAAGATCGCACGCGATGAATTTCCGGAGTATGATGTAACGGTACGAGGGGCTGTGTCTATCGGCAGAAGATTAATGGATCCTCTCGCCGAACTGGTCAAGATAGATGCGAAGTCTATTGGTGTCGGACAGTATCAGCATGATGTGGATCAGAGCAAATTGAAGTCATCGCTGGATCAGACCGTCGAAAACTGTGTCAATCTGGTCGGGGTCAATCTGAACACGGCAAGCACACACCTGCTGACTTACATATCGGGATTGGGTCCACAGCTGGCCCAGAATATTGTGAACTATCGAACAGAAAACGGGGCGTTTAACTCGCGCAAGCAGTTGATGAAAGTGCCTCGCATGGGGGCTAAAGCGTACGAACAGTGTGCGGGTTTCTTGCGTATTCCGCAAGCTACCAATCCGCTTGACAATACCGCGGTGCATCCCGAGAGTTATCATATCGTCGAACAAATGGCGAAGGACTTGCACTGTAGTGTGGAGAAATTGCTTGCTGACAAGGATCTTCGCGCGCAAATCCAGATAGAACGCTATGTGACTCCAACAGTTGGTATGCCCACATTGCATGATATCATGCAGGAGTTGGAGAAACCGGGAAGAGATCCGCGCTCTGCGATTCAAGTGTGGGGGTTTGACAAGAATGTGAAGACGATCAATGACTTGCAGGAAGGGATGGTGCTTCCCGGCATTGTGACAAACATTACGAACTTTGGTTGTTTTGTGGATGTGGGTATCAAGGAAAACGGATTGGTACATATCTCTCTGCTTGCAGATAAATATGTCAGCGATCCGACTCAGATCGTATCCATTCATCAGCATGTCATGGTGCGCGTGGAAGGTGTGGATATGGACAGGAAACGGGTACAACTTAGTATGAAAGGTCTGGAACAGCCCAAAGGAAGTTGAATTTAAAGTTTTGATTAAGAAAGAGATAAATGGATAAAAATATTGTATATATTTGCCTCATGTAAAGGAATGTTCTCCGCTTTTGATACGCCCCCTTTACAAAAGGTAAGAGACAGATCCATACTACTAAATATCAAAAACATGAAAAAGCATTTATTCTCTTTCGTATTGATTTTTACTTCTATACTCGTTCTTTCTGCTTGTTCAAAGTTGAGTAATGAGCAAAAAGGAGAGTTAGAAGGTATTGTAAGCCGCACCGTTCTGAAGTATCAGATTACCGATGCTATCAACGAGATTATCATCATCAATGACGGCGACTCCCTACAGATCGCCAGAATCTTGAACTGTAGTCCGTCTACCTTAAAGCGACTGGCAAGTGGAGTTACCTATCCGACGCCAACGTTTAACAAGGAGATCCGAGAAGTGCTTCGGATTGCGAAGCTAGAAGGGGCCTCCAAATTACAAAGTCTGGATCCTCAGGATTGCTGGTACAAGCAGTTCAGGAGATATCTGTTGTATAATATTGTTTTATTGTTGATCATAAGCGTTTGTCTTGGCTTCTTTGGCGGATGGGTAACGAGCAGGTCAAATAATGGGAAAGGAGGTTGTTTGCTCTTTGCCACTAATTTTATACCGGCCTTTCTGGTTCTTTATATCTATCCTATCTACGCTTTCATCGAATGGGTCTATGGCTGGTCATCGACCGAAGTGGCGACTGATGCTTTCACAAATGTGATTAACCCTACGCTGGAGATCTTAGCCCGGTAATGTTGACTGTAATCAATAATTTATACGTACAACCTATGAAAAAGAGAATCTTCGAAATTGCATTGATTGTTTGCTTCTTTCTGAACATCACTTTGACAGGATGTGGTGAAAACAGAAAGAATGATTCATTTAGCCAGATACAAACAAAGAGTGGCACATGGTCTTTGATCTGGGACGAAGAATTTGATTATTCCGGTTTGCCGGACAGTACCAAATGGAGTTATGATACACAAGGGAATGCATCAGGTTGGGGAAACAATGAGGCACAGTACTACACAGTGGCAGACAGTTCAAATGCATGGGTAGAAAACGGACTTTTAACCATCACAGCTCATAAGGATACAATCGGGAATAAGAAATACACCTCCGCCAGACTTATTACCAAAGGGAAAGGAGACTGGCTCTATGGTCGGTTTGAGATACGCGCCAAACTGCCCACTGGTCGGGGCACCTGGCCCGCAATATGGATGTTGCCTACAGATTGGGCTTATGGAGGCTGGCCTGCAAGCGGTGAGATTGATATTATGGAAAATGTAGGATTTATGCCTGATTCTATCTTTGGCTCTGCGCATACTAAAACGTATAATCACATACTTAAAACGCAAAAAACAAAAGGTATCTATTGTCCGGCCTGTTACTCAGACTTTCATGTCTACGCCTTGGAATGGGAACCGGATGAATATCGTTTGTATGTAGATGATCAGCATTATTTTACTTTTCAAAATGAGAAGACAGGACCAAATGAATACCCCTTTGATAAGCGTTTCCATCTGTTGCTAAACTTAGCCATAGGTGGTAATTGGGGCGGTAAATACGGTGTGGATGAAAGCATTCTCCCACTTCACTTTTACATCGATTATGTGCGGGTGTATGCCCCAATGCATTCAAATAAACAGTGATGGTAAACAGATCTAATCCATCTTTCTGATACGCACTTCGATGGAGGTTCCTTTCAGTTCGGTTTTCAGTTCCTCAACAGCTGTATTGCCATAATGATAGGGATACAGCACCTTGGGGGAAAATAGTATG
>JAQUZH010000223.1 GCA_028691445.1 Bacteroidales bacterium
CACAGTAACCACACGCCGCAACTTTGTAGTTTCACTTTCAAGAAACGCCAACTTCAGCGACAGTCTGGTTATCAACCCATCGGTACAAGACACGGTAGACCGAAGAGCCGTTTATATTCGTTTGAACCATTCATCGCTGGGCATCTTTGAAGACACAGTGACTTTCCGCAGCAAGTATGTGGAACCTCATTCCATCGCACTCAAAGGCGAATTACTTCCTACACCGATCAGTATGATCTATGATTTTGAAAGCGATGCAGCGTCATCAGTAGCCCGTACTCCGCCGGCAACATATGTTACAGTCGGAAAAGACAACACAACCAAGGCAGGAGTAGTAGCCTACACCGATCAAAGTCAGACAGTCAGCAACAAACTCAAGATCTACTCCTGTACTTCGCGCAAGAACTCAGGCGTCTTGAATCTGACAAAGTTCAAAAACAAGAGTACCGATTACTCCGTAACCTGGAAGATGTGTCTCACTTCCTCGACTGAAAGTTATAAAAACGGTGTCATTTTACGAGGCGACACCACACAGATTGGCACTACCACTACGGGCTACACCCCCGGAGTTATGTCCGGTTACGCTTTTGTCGCCTATAATAACCATGGGAGCGGAACCACCGAATTCAGGATCTATAAGTCCGACGTAAAAGCATCGCAGGAACTCACGATGTTGGCCAATGCCGGAACCTCCTCCCTCAATCAGTTAGCCGGTCAGTCCGTCTGGTATCGTGCGACAGTGTCAGGTTCATCATCTGCAACCTTATTCTTTGAATACTCCACCGATGGTGCTACCTGGGTGAAGGGCGCTTCGGCTACCGATGCCGGCGGTTCCTTCAAGGCAGGAGCCACCCAGTTGTTCTGGGGACTGGACGCAGCAGCTTCCGGTTTCATGTATGACGATATTCGTTTTGATGGCATATCCAATGACCCAATCCTTGCAGTACCACAGATTACCATTACTTCAGAAGAATGTATATCAGAGGTGTACTACAACTTGTCCGGTCAACAGGTAATATTCTCAAACAATCTGAAAGGAATCTACCTGGTAAAACGCATCCTGGCAGACGGTTCGGTGGTAACAGAAAAGATCCTTCTGAAGTAAGCGAGCGCTTTCGTTCAGGAAGAACACTAAAAAAGAGGAGTCTCATTCTTTCCTTCGGGAAAAGTGAGACTCCTCTTTATTTATTATCGATCGTTTACCTACATCATAAAGTCAGTAGGTTTGGTAACAAGCACCTTATCAATCCGTGCCCCATCCATATCCACAATTTCAAGAGTGAAGTCATGCCACTTCATAATCTCACCCGTCTGCGGCACATGTTCCAGTTCTTCAAGAATCAATCCGCTGAGCGTATTAAAGTCATTATTTGAATAGAGTTCGACGCTTTTGAAGTAGCTTAGAAAGTTATAAAAAGAGATCTGTCCATCCACCAGGTAGGAGCCGTCAGCCCGTCGCACGATCTCCGGAGCTTCATCCTTCGAAGGCATCTCGCCGACAAGCGCCTCCATGATATCTTTCAGGGTCACAACACCTCTAACGCTTCCAAACTCATCAATCACGAATGCATAGCGAATATGGTTTGTTTTCATCTTTTCCAGGGCACTATACACTTCCATATTTTCATAAAAATACTGCGCCTTATTGGTAATCTGAAGAATATCGAAATCCGGAGAATCGATGTTGATGAAAATATCTTTCAGATTAACATATCCTTTTACATGATTCAGATCCCCCTTTGCAACGGGATACTTATTAAACGGATTGATGAAAATGATCTCCTTAATCTCCTTTTTAGTCATATCCGTTTCAATCCACACGATATCGTTGCGGTGCGTCATGATCGTCTCCAAGTTGCGATCGCCCAGCGTAAATGCCCGTTCCACAATTTCATTTTCCATCATCTGTACCTCTCCATCCTCCATACCTTCGCGCACCATTGACTTGATCTCATCCTCCGTCACCTTAGACTCTTTTGCTTTGATGCCAAGCAGATTGACAATGCCCGAAGTACTCTTGGACAACAACCAGACAAAAGGAGTGACGATCGCAGAAAGCCAGTTCATCGGACGAGCAATCAGTTTGGCGATCTTCTCCGACGCGCTCATTCCGATCCGTTTCGGCACCAATTCGCCAAATACGATACTCAGATACGTAACCACGATAATGATGGAAGTTTGCGCGATGGAGTAGGAGTAAATAAGCGGTACGCCCCAACTCACAAGCACCGGAGCAAAGTCTTCAGAGAGCACATCGCCGGAATAAAGTCCGGTGAGTATCCCAATCAATGTGATACCAACCTGAACCGTAGAAAGAAAGTTATTCGGGTTGATAGCCAGTCTGAGGGCAGCCTTGGCCGCTTTATTGCCATGTTTGGCCTCATTGTTCAGACTTGATTTTCGGGCAGATATCAGAGCCACCTCCGACATCGAGAAGATGCCGTTTAAGAGTATAAGAGCCAGAATAATTATAATTTCCATACAAAGGTTTTGTTCAATAGTGCAAAAATAGCAATTATCTTACAATAAAACAGGAAAAGAAGATCTTACTGCAGCATCATTCTCTCAATAATCCGCAGTAACTTGTGTGTAGACGCACATCAAACGTCCAATGTAAAACGCTACTTGATTCTATAAAGGTGAACGCTATAGGAAGCAAAGCTGTCGGTAAATCTACCCTTTACGACAGGAATTTCTCTGTTCTCTCCAATCACCTCAACCTTTTTTCCGGAGGCGACATGAAACGTGCCGACAGTTTCTCCCGGGCGCATGGATACAGCAAACAGGTAATTTTTTCCACCCTGTTTCTTTGTCATGATGTCAATCGGTACAGCTCCGTTACTGCTGCTTACAGTTGCATAGCCCTTTGTGGAGGCACTATTCAATACAGGAGCAAGCGCATTGATCTGTCCATTCAACACTTTGACCGATGAGAGAATATGAGCATCCGCAAACAATAGTCCGGCTTCATAATGACCGAATGAGTGACAAAAATAACCGATCCCTGTAGCTCCATGAATCAAAGCCATCCAAACCTCCGCTTTAATATCATTGGCAGTCGGCGTTCCCTGAGAACTATCCGAGATCTTTGTTGTTTCAATCCACGTCCAAACCGGCTTTTTATTCAATGACCATGACTTCAAACTGTCAATCCCTTTGGCCACATACCATAACTTATCACGGAACGATGGAGCGCCGCCATTGACCGGATAAATATCAAAGGACAGTATGTCACCCGCATTCACATATCCGTTGGACGTTGCGCGGTACGAATCCAGATTATTGCAACA
>JAQUZH010000050.1 GCA_028691445.1 Bacteroidales bacterium
CCTCAACGGTATGGTTTTGTGTTGCATTGCCATCAAAAACCATCACGGGATCAGAAAGAACTCTTGCACACTTTTGATCCAGTTCGGTCACAGTCAAGATACTATTGATTCCACTTCGACTGCCAGCCCATGCATGAACGATATAGACTCTTCCATCCTCATCCCACAAAGGGGTCACATCAATCATCCCTTTGTCGGCCTTTACAAGCAACGGTTCACTCCATTCGCCTGCCGGATCTTTTGCTTTGATTCTGTAAATGCCAAAGTCCGGATCGCCCCAAAAAATATAATACTCGTTCTTGTAGTAACGAATAGAAGGAGCCCATACGCCTTTACCATGTCGGGGCGTATGGAAATACTCCTTCGGCAGTTGAACTTTTAAGGCATGATTGATTAGTTTCCAGTTTACGAGATCTTTCGAATGAAGAATGGGAAGACCCGGAATACAATTGAAGCTGGAAGCGGTCATGTAAAAATCGCTCCCTACGGCACAGACATCCGGATCTGAATAATCAGCATGAAGCACCGGATTGACATACGTTCCATCGCCCTGATCAGAGACCCAAACCGCTGAAACATCTTTCTTTTGTGCATGAACAACCGTACCACACAGCAGAGCTGCGCATAATAGCACCAAACTCTTGAACCATCTATATTTTGTCTCTTTCATTGATCAAACGATTTGACAGAGTGTTGTCTGGACAGCCGAGGCATATACGATGAGTACTAAAACACTTTTTTTCATGATCAATCCCCTACACTTATTTGACTGTAATATTTTCCACAAAGTTTCCCACCGTAACTCCCAGTTCCTTGATGGATTGCACCTTCTTTCCGTTGAGTACCACATGCTCAAAGGTAATATTACGCACAAGACTTTTGGCATCATATCCCTCCATCAGCGATGGGTTCTCACCATACCCGTTATAGGTAATATTCTTAAACAGTATATTTTCAATGCCTCTTCCGGGAGCCTTGTTGTATTTGGGATTATACAACACAGCCAGATGAAAGAGCTGACCTTCCTGGATACTTTCGACTCGAATGTTATCAAAGGTCACATTGCGAACGAGGTTCTTATCACCTACACCAAAAGCCATACAACCTTGATAAAGACGGTCATCCTCATCTTGTTCAAGAATATCGATATTCTCAAACTTCAGATTCTCTATGACCTCCCCATCACCTTCATCATCTCCATGTCCGCCGATATTGATAGGGTGAGCAATATCTGCCCACAGCACCGTGTTGCGTACTTCGACATTCTTCACATCACCATAATAATTCCAGCGGTGTGCGTAGATGGCGATACAATCGTCGGAGTTGCGCATAAAGAGATTGTCGATCAACACATCCGAACAGCACATCAAATCGATGCCGTCGCTCCAACCTTTACAGCTGAATGATTTCAGATTGCGAATCGTCAGTTCCTTGGATTCTCCCCCATAGACGGTATAATGATCCGGATTAATCACTGTAATACCATCAATCGTTACATTTTTGGAATGAGTCACTTCGATGCCACGTTGCGGATGATCAATAATGCCACGCCCGATGATACGCACATTCTCTGCTCTATCCACCACCAACTTGGCTTTTACAATTGCTCCGGGAGCAAGATAAACCGTCGTATTGGAAGGGATGTTAAACTCGATACCGGGAAGATCTTCGGGCTTATGCTGGCCGGGTCCGAAATAGATGACATGCTGCGATGCCTTCGTATACGTTTCCGTTTCCAATGGATTGGCAAAAAGATGGAGGTTATGAAGACGATCTCCGTTAAGCTCAACAGAAAGGTACTGTGGCTTATCAAGCTGAAAAGTGATCGTATTCCCTTGTTGCTGATATGTGATCTTCTTACTTATCGGACGGATGGCGACATCCTGAATCGTGCCATTGTTCTTTTTAACCATCACCTCAACCGTTGAACCCATATCAAACTGTACCATGGATGCATTTTGCACATTATCCATATCAACTTGTACCGTGTATTCAAACAAATCTTTCCATTCGCCTCCAAGCTCACGGACACGCACCGTATAATCATCATTATGGGGCAGTCCACCGCCGTAAGTGACCAACTGCGCACTCACATGTACTGCAAAACAAACAGACAAAATCAACCAACAAAGAACTCTTTTCATACTATCATAAATTATTATATACACTGTCTCAGGGCAGTTCGCATCACCTTTCTACCCAAAAAAAGATGATTCTCCACTGTGCGCGGACTTAACTGCAACTCTGCTGCAATCTCATCCACAGACTTCTCTTCATAACGGCTCAAGCCATATATTGTCTTCCGTTTGGAAGGGAAGTTCGCCAGGATCTTACGTTCCATCTTTGCTAAATCGGCTGTCATAAGTGCCTCTTCCGTCTCATTGGTATAGGTAATTACCTCATTATACAAACAAACAGCAGCTTGCTGGCGCACATAATAATGACGAATATAATCCGTTACGATATTCCTTGCAATCGTAAAGATAAAATACTTCACCGTAGTGCATTGAATCATCTGTTGATAATCAAGCAAACGCAAAAAAACGTCCTGAGTCAGGTCTTCCGCTTCCTGCGGACGATGAATACGAGAAACGATGTAAACAAGCACCTTCGGATAATATGCAGTATATGCAGCTGCTATTACATGAGAAGAGCAAGTGGTATCCGGATCTTTTTCCATAGCAATTTGATTTTTGTTCGGTGCAAAAATAGGTGTTGAACAAAAGACAAAGTGAAAAGAAAAGATCAAATACATCTCAACACATTATTCAAGACACATTTAAAACCAACTCTTTGATTTTAATACAATTACAGTTAGTCTCAAATAATTGGAACTAATTATCAGAGACTCTGCATATACTCATTCGGAGTAATTCCGGTCACTTTCTTGAACGATCGGAAGAAAGATGCACGCGAACTGAAGCCGGCCTTCTCTGCCAACGAAGACAAGGTATAGCGGGCATACTCCGGATTAGTGGCTAACCGTTTGAACTCTTCCACACGATATGCATTGATATAATCATAATAAGACTGATTGAGATATTGGCTGAACACAAATGAAAGCGCATGCGAGGAACAACCCACAGCCTGAGCCAGCTCTGAAATCTTTAACTCCTTATTCAGATAGAGTTTCTGCTCTTGCATGCAGAACGACAGTTTGTCACAAATAGCAGTACGCTCCTCTTCACCTAACCGGGCATGTTTGTACTTCTCATCCTGTTTGAACTCCTCTTCCGAAGTGGGCAGACTCCTTTCTGTTGATGCAGCCACCTTCTCTCTGTTTCTTTTGCGGAAAAAGAATGTCATGGTCAGCGATACAATCAGGAAGAGTATCACCGAGAGAAGCCAGGTACGGGATGCTTGTGAAAGATAGTCAATCTCCACCTGTAAGCACTTTTCGGAGGCCGGTTTGCCTTGCAATCGTACGCGGAACGTGCATGTACCGGAAGGTAAATCGTGATAATAGATCTCATTTCTGCCGGACAAAGTCACCCATTTATCATGCACACCGTCCAAACGACATTCAAATCTGGTAGCAGATACCATCGAATAGGAGAAATCGTTGAAACGAATAAGCAGATTGTTTTTCTCTTTGTTCAGTTCAAGAACTTCATTCTGACGGATCTTATGTAATTGTTTTTCATCCAAAGGATTGCCATTCACCTGAATCTCTGTGATCACAATCGGATAAGGAGCTTTCTCATCTGCGCTCATCTTGGCAGGATCGACAGATAGAAGTCCCTTGTCATTTCCAAACCACAATACCCCATTCTCATCTTTACAACTCGCATCAGAATTAAAAACAGAGCCGGGTAATCCATCGGCAAAGGAAAAAGTACGGAATTCGGTTCCCGTTGTATCCACAGCGATCATGCCCCCTTTACTTCCAAACCAGAATCTGTTCTGTTGATCACTCTCCATGGACAAAAATGTGGTGTTCTGAAACTGTTTGGTGGGCTCATACAATCCAAAACGGGTCATCATTGGATCCGAAAAGAGCAATTGTCCCTGATCGGGAAAGAAGAGTATCTGTTGCTGATGATCCTCTTTGATCACTTTGATGATCTCTTTGTTGAAGAACCCATTAGGAAAAACATCCGTTCGGACAGTGCCGGACTGAGGATCAACGATGCAAAGTCCACTCTCCGTAGCAACCCATCCTTTGCCGGTTGAGTCAAAATAGAGATAATAGACGTTTCCCGCAGGCATCTGAGAGTTGGCACTTGTATAAGCGATCATTGTTTTTTTCTCTTTCTGGTAACAATAGACTCCTTCCGAAGTGGCCATCCAGAGATTGCCGGATCGATCTTCTGCAAAATGGAAAACATGTCCCCGTTGAAAGACCCTTTCACTGAAGGGACGCCGGATTGAAAGCGTCTTCGCATCCAACAAGGAAAGACCTCCACCATACGTCCCAATAAAGAAAAATTCGTCGTATGAGCATATGGAGAGGATCAGATTGGAGCCCAGATCGTTCTTGTCAAAACGCTTGACAAGATGCTGCTCTTCATCGATGTAAAACATCCCCTCGCGCGTTCCGATTAGTTTCTTTTGATCGAAGAGACAGAAACAGCGAACCGGCAATTCGTGGGAGTCAAAGTAGGGTGGGAAAGCATAGGTCTTGAACAACTGAGATTGGTAGAGCGTGTAATCAAATCCGGCCTGATAATAACCGATCCATACAATATGCTCTTTGTCCACCAGTAAGGAGTAAACCGAATTGGAACGGATACTCGAAGCATTACGGGGATCATAGGTATATGATTTGACTACTTTTTGGGTAGCATGCGAAAGAAAGTGCACCCCATTGCCATCAGTCGCTACATAGATCTGATCTTTACCATCGGACGAAACATCGGAAATAATGTCGCAACCCAAAGAGGCAAAACGCGAGAAGGAGTGACGCTTCGTGTCAAAGCAAACGACGCCGGCATTGGCTGTACCGAGATAGAGCCTCTCATTGATCCTTGTCAGACCGGTAAATTGATTCAATCCAGCCTCTTTCCCTTCATACAGGAAACATTCCGATTTTCTTTCAGAAGGAGAAAAGAGAAACAGCCCTTTGGAGGTTGCAAGCCACCACTTTCTGCCTCCACTCTCAGGAGTCATCTCTATGATACAATTTCCCTCAGAGAGGAGATTACTATCCGGCATCCAGTGGGTAAGTGCTTTCTCTTTATACATATAGAGTCCCTTGTCAGTACCGATATACAAGGTTCCATTCAGATCTGAGGCCAGGGTGCGAACCGGAACATCTATCGTATCAGGCAGCACTCGTTCCAGTCTGTCTTCTTCTCTGTTCAATCGCCAAAGTCCAAGATCATTGCCCACCCAGAGCGTCCCATCATTTGTTTCGAATGTCACATGAACCCTTCTGCGCTTCACATCGGTATGATCAAATGCATACTGTTTGAAAGCAACACCGTCAAATCGATCCAGAGAGAGATCTGTGCCAATCCAGATAAACCCATTTGAATCCTTGTAAAGGGAGTTAACCAACAGACTTGAAAGTCCATCGGCAATTGTAACACCCCGAAAGACCTCTCCTCTTCCTGTCAGTGATAGAAGACAGAAACAACAGAAAAAAAAGAATTTGGCTCTGTTCTTCATGTTTGAAAAAGCATTGGTATATAATTGCGCTGACAAATATAGAGATATTCCCCTAATAATTGGATTAGTGAAAGAATAAAAGGGCACTTCACGTTCCTTTTATTTCTGCTAATTTGTTTTATCTTTGTACCAAATTATCCCAATTACAAACGATCAAATGGAACAAAAACATCATTTTAAAGGTCTGACAGACGCAGAGGTCATCCAAAGCCGTAATCAGTTTGGAGAAAACATGCTTACTCCTCCGGAAAAGGAGTCGGTTTGGAAACTGCTTATCGAAAAGTTTAAAGATCCGATCATTCTGATCTTACTAGTAGCCTTGCTCTTTTCTGTTGGTATTTCTGTCTATCATTACGTGCTTGGACCGGATGGGCTCAGTGTCTTTTTTGAGCCATTAGGCATTTTAGTTGCCATACTTCTGGCTACATGCGTGGGCTTTGCCTTTGAACGAAGCGCCAATAAGAAGTTTGAAGTGTTGAATCAGGTCAATGACGATACCATGGTAAAGGTCATCCGAAATGGAAATGTCTGCGAAATAGCCAAAAAAGAGGTGGTGGTCAATGACATCGTCATTCTTGAAACAGGAGAGGAAGTGCCGGCAGATGGTCTGCTCGTGGAGACCATCTCTCTTCAAATCAACGAATCGACACTTACCGGCGAACCGATGATTGCCAAGACAACCATCGAGGCTGACTTTGATGAAGATGCTGCCTATCCTTCCAACCGGGCCATGAGAGGCACGACTGTGATTGATGGTCACGGTATCATGAAAGTGACAACCGTAGGCGATCAAACGGAGTACGGTAAAGTGTATGAAGGTTCGCAGATCGATCAGAATATAAAGACACCACTCAACAAACAGTTGGACACGTTGGCGGGATGGATCACCAAGGCAAGTTATGTCATCGCTGCGCTCATCATCGTCGGACGGCTGGCTGTCTTCTTCAGCAGCAGCGACGCGTTTGAGTGGAGTGCATTCGGAGAGCATTTGCTCAACACCATCATGATTGCCGTTACTATCCTCGTGGTCGCCGTACCGGAAGGACTTCCGATGAGCGTGACACTCAGTTTGGCGATGAGCATGAAACGAATGCTCAAAACAAACAATCTGGTTCGCAAAATGCATGCGTGCGAAACAATGGGTGCTGCGACTGTCATTTGTACAGATAAGACGGGCACACTGGCGCGCAACCAGATGCGTATCTATAAGACCAACTTTTACAGTTTGAAGGATCAACACATGAGCGACGATGAGGTGAGCAACCTGATCAAAGAGGGTATTTCAGTCAACTCCACAGCTTATCTCGATCTTACCGACCCGACAAAAGTAAAAGCATTGGGCAACCCGACGGAAGGGGCATTGCTTATCTGGCTGCATGAGAACAACATTGATTACATGCAAATTAGAAGCGAAATAGCTGTCATCAAACAGCTTACCTTTTCCACCGAACGGAAATTCATGGCGACGATTGTCGATTCTCCCTCGCTAAAGAAAAAGATTCTCTATGTCAAAGGAGCACCGGAGATTGTGCTTTCGTATGCTGAGAATGTATTGGTCGATGGGATGCTCGTTCCCGCCAATGAATACAAAGAGACAATCCAGTCACAGCTGACCGGCTATCAAAACCAGGCAATGCGTACGCTGGGATTTGCTTATCAGGTCATTGAGGACGATCAAGAGTATCTGTATGACGGCAAACTTCATCATGCGCATCTGACCTATCTGGGTATTGCTGCCATATCGGATCCGGTACGTGAGGATGTTCCTGAAGCTGTCAAAACCTGTCTGGATGCAGGAATACAGGTAAAGATCGTAACTGGAGACACGCCAAATACCGCAAAAGAGATCGGACGGCAGATTGGTTTGTGGGAAAAGACAGACAGTGACCGCAATCACATGACCGGCGTCGAATTTGAAGCGATGAGCGATGAAGAGCTCTCTGATCGCATACTGGACCTAAAAATTATGTCGCGGGCAAGACCGATGGATAAATCGCGTCTGGTACAGCTGCTTCAGAAAAAGAATCAGGTTGTGGCAGTTACCGGCGACGGTACCAATGATGCTCCCGCGCTCAATGCAGCTCAAGTGGGACTCTCCATGGGCGACGGAACGTCTGTTGCCAAAGAAGCCAGTGACATTACCATTCTTGACAACTCATTTACAAGTATCTCAAGAGCTGTCATGTGGGGACGCTCGCTCTATCGCAACATCCAGCGGTTTGTCATATTCCAGATGACGATCAATATCGCGGCCTGTATCATCGTCTTGTTGGGCGCCTTCCTCGGCACCGAATCGCCGTTAAGTATCACACAGATGCTTTGGGTCAATCTGATTATGGACACTTTTGCTGCGATGGCTTTAGCCTCGCTGCCTCCCAACGAGCGGGTCATGAAAGACAAACCGCGCAAAACGACAGACAACATCATCAGCAAAGGGATGGGACGTCAGATCATCGGCGTAGGTCTCGTCTTCGTTTTCATCCTCTTTGGATTGGTACAGTACTTCAAACAGGAGGATATCACATCGTTAACTCAATTTGATCTGGCACTCTATTTCAACCATTTCCTTGACTTCACACCGGTTGAAAACGGGTTGACGCACTATGAGCTCTCCCTGTTCTTTACGATTTTTGTGATGCTTCAGTTCTGGAACATGTTTAATGCAAAAGCGTATGAAACAGGGAAGTCTGCCTTTCACGCTATTTGGAACAGCAAATGGTTCCTTTTCAGCGCCCTGTTCATCATCCTTGGACAAATTCTGATTGTCTCCATCGGTGGCAAGATGTTTAATGTCACTCCACTCTCCTTTACAGACTGGTGCATCACCATTGGTTTCACCTCTGTCGTTCTTTGGGTGGGCGAACTGATCAGACTCTTCATCAAAAAGTAAACGACCTGAAGGTTTTCCAATTTTATCCGTATGTTTGCTCCGTTTCATTTCTATGAAACGAAACAAACATACGGATGAATTTTTAATACTATCTGTCGCCATTCCCCTTGCAATACGAACAAATGTATCACTGCTATTGGGAATTCATACAAAAAATGACACAACACCACTCTTTTCTCTTAAAAAACTTTGAACTACAGAGAATAAGTTTTTAATTTGTACAAGATTGGGTATGTGTGCTTACATTTTTCTTAGAAAAACATTAATGAAATGAACCTTATGAGAGTTTCTCTCTTGCTATTCTTATACCTAGCATCTTTCACGCTAATGTGTGAAAGAGAATGTTACAACTATCACTGTTACACCAATTATTGCGACCTTCCAAATAATCAAGAGATAGTAAAGCTGCAGGGGAGTGAACAATCAGACTACAAACTCCCAATTGTAGAATTTGAGTTGCTTGAATCAATCAACCAAAATAATACTTCAGCCGTATGAGAAGTAGATTGCCTGATAGATTTTGCAGGATTGCGATTACGGTAATCTTATTTCTATATTTCTTTCAAGGAAGTGCTTCGGCACAGGATATGACGATGAGCAATGAGATTGAAAAAGATTATATATTAATAATCAACTCACATACTCAGTTTGACGAACAAGGCAAAAATATCGCTGAGGAGATACGACGTCAGATAAAAAAGAAAGATTCTTCTGAAGTTGTAATCATCAACTACGCGCAGATGAACACGCAGACTTCCATCATAAACATGAGATTTGCTATCCGTAGTTTCTTGACACGATATAAGATGAACTCCGGGATTGTCATTATCATTGGTGATGAAGCCTGGATGACCTATCGTGTCATGCGATTGCACAGTTGGAGCAAAGCGAAAGTCATCTTATGCTGCGTTCATGATGAAATCTCATCCAACCTGGAATCCTTTTTAAAAACGAAGAAACTGGATAAGAAGCAGATGATTCCAACAGCAGATTCGACACGAACCATTTCAGTAACCGGCGTCTACGAACAATATAATACCAAACAGACGATCTCTCTGATGAAAAAAATGCTTCCTCAAATGGAAGAGGTTCTCTTTATTTCAACCGGAACATATGCAGATGCCTATATAGAATACAAACTCAGGCAAACTATCCAGAGTCATTTCCCTGAACTTAGTCTGAAAGTACAGTTGAATAATCAAGCCGAAGGGAAACCCCTCTCTGATGCTATACCGCTCAATAATCCCAAACAAGGTGTTTTAGCTAATCTCTGGTATCGTACTCACCGTCAACTTCTTGATTCAATCCAAAGAACGAATAAATTGAGTCCTATCTTTCTATTGAATGAGCGGTCGCTTGTAGATGACAAGACGATAGGCGGGTGCTATCCTACGTCTAAGTGCTATGCGGACTCGGTAATCGAACTGATCAGGAGAATAAACAATGACGAAAAACCATCCTCCATACCATTCAAGACTGTCATTGACACCACTCCCCGAATCAATATGTATAGTTTGCAAAGCTATAACCTGAGCAAAGAGATACCGGGTGCTGTGTTCTATAATTATCCGCCCACTTTTTTTCAACGAACACAGAACTATCTTGCAGTCCTTCTGATATTCCTGATTATCTCTTTTTCATTTTTAATAATGAGTCGCAACGCCATTCGATTCAAGAAAAGAACGACTCTTTTGTACAAAAAAAGCAAAGATCTGTATGATGAATTCATAATGGCTTCAGAGATAATGCCCATGGCTCTTTATATCTTTGATGAGGATGGGAAGTTGTTGAGGAAAAACGGTGAGGCCTCACGCAATATCGGAGAAAACGGAATTATCACAGATAAGAAGATGAGCTTATTTGATGTCACATTCTTGAAAGAAGAAGATAAAAAAGCAATCCGTAACTTGGAACCTCTCGACCTGGATCTAAACGAGGAACAACGGGTAATTATCCGTTATACCTCAACGATGAATATTACAAAACAGTGGCGAAACAACAATACGATTGAGATCATAGTCATACTTATTGAGAGCCGTGCACTTAATCAAGAAAGAATTAAAAGCCGCTCTTTCCGCTCAATTTTTGAACATGCCATGAAAGCATCAAACATGGGTGTGGCTGAATACAACCTGATTGACAAAAAGGGATTTGCGACCAAAACATGGTATGACAACTTGAACCTGAAAGAAGAAGATGGTTTTAAGGATCCATTGGCCTCCATAAACGAGAGTGATCGACGTGAAATACAAAACTTTCTGTTAGAAGCTCGTCGTGGGATAAATAATAACTTCAACAGAAATGTTCAGATTAGAAACTCACGGGGTGAGATGCATTGGTTTAACTACGCCATATATGTCATGGCGTATTCTCCCAGCGAAGGAAGAATCATGATTGCTGAGACGTGCGTGAATATCGATGATCAGAAAGAACGCGAATTCAGACTCGAACAGGAAATGAAAAAAGCACAAGAGTCTGACTTATTAAAAAGTGCGTTTATCGCCAATATGAGCCATGAAATTCGAACTCCTTTAAATGCAATCATCGGTTTTTCCGACCTGCTTATTGAGGCTGTAGATCCGAACGAAAAAGAAGAACTGATGCGCCATATAGAATATAATAATGCTTCACTGCTCGGATTAGTAGAAGACATTATCGAATTGGCACGCGTGGAATCTGAAGTGAACCGACTGATTTATGCTGAGACAGACCTCAATTTCTTATTAAATGACTTGGTCTTATATTGCCAAATGGAAGGGGCAAGAAAGAATCTGACGGTTTCTTTTATAAAACCAGAAAAAAGCTGTCTCATCATTACAGACAAGATGCGCCTCAAACAAGTCATCAGTAACTTTGTTACAAATGCGTTGAAATTTACAAAATCGGGGGGAATTACCATCGGATATGAGTTGATCGGTGACAAGGTAAAAATATCCGTATCTGACACCGGCATTGGTATTTCTGAAGAAGGATGCAGAAAAGTATTCAACCGGTTTGTCGTGCTGGATCATGGAATTAAAGGAAATGGGCTCGGTCTCTCGATCTCCAAGTCAATCATTGAGCACTTGGACGGAGAAATCGGTGTTGACTCTGTCGAAGGAAAAGGATCAACATTCTGGTGCATCATTCCACGCAATAAAGATCTTATCATCACGGATAAACGAATCATGCAATCCAAAGAAGAGTCATTATCCTCTTCCGAAAACACCGTATCGAAAGAACTATGTAAGGGAACAGTAAAAATACTGATTGCCGAAGACAATGAACAGCGCTATGCCGAACTAAAAGAATTATTCAAAGGAGATTTTCAGTTGACACATTCTGTAAACGGGGAAGAAGTGATTGAGCTATTCCTAAACGACTTACCAGACATCATCTTTATGGACTTGGATTTGCCAATAGCAAGTGGGTATGAGGCGACTGCTGCCATACGAAATATAGCATCAGACCTTCCTGTTATTGCAACCATTGACAGGGACAATGCCTCCCAATATGAAGATTTACTAAAGAAAGGATTTAGTGATGTGATTTGCCACCCTTATATGAAAGAAGAACTCAACACTATTATTGAAAAATGGATCATGAAAGGAGGCAAAGAATGAAAACAATAGGATTTGTATTTCTCCTTTTGCTACTAGGAATGCAGCAATCGTTTGCACAACTGTCTGCAATGGATAAGCCTCTTACACAACAAAAGATAGATAGTAGTTATATACTCATTGTAAGTTCGTACAGCAACGAAGTTACATGGGCAACATCTCTAGCTAAACAAATTGAGTCAAAGATCAACGCAAACTTTCCGTCACTTCGAACTTTCATCAGCTTCCTGAGTGCTGATAAGGTTGCTGATGAAAACGCGCTTGTTTCCTCTTTCCAAGCAGCATTTCAAGTAGGCATTAACAATATTAGTATTGGGGATAAATACGATTACAGGAGATTAGCACCCACCTTTAGCGAAGGTAATCAAAAACCAATCTTAATGGTTTTTATTGGAGATGAGATTCTACAGTCTTTCCGTGCTCTGGAATACACTGCTGGCGATTGGGCTTCTATTCCTATTATTTCATGTTGTGCCAGTGATTCTATCATCAATTCTCCTTTCATCCCAGGCAAGCAAATTAGTTTTGATTCGTTGATTCCACTTATAAAAGCAACTTATTTTTCAAATTCAAGCAGAGAGACTCATCAATTGAATTTAACTGCTGTTATTGAGCCTTCTAATAGCAGAAAGACACTTGAAATGATCTTGCATTTCTATCCGGATTTGGAACAAATCATATACATAGATTCCTATTATCCCAAATCCGCCTATGTGGAACGGAAGATTAGACAGGAACTAAATCAGTTTGCGCCGAAGATCAAACTCAAAAAATTATATTTGACTGTCTATAATAGGGATAGTGTACTTACCACTTCGTTCAACAATGATAATAAAACTGTTTTTTTAACCTATTCCATGAATTGGCATAGTGATATTGGTTTTTTGAGCAACGAAGAGATTGACTCTCTTTTCATCCACCGATTCCAAACGCCTCTTTTTTCTCTGACTGAACGATATCCGAAACTGCGAAATATGGGTAATTTCAACTATTCGCTCAATGAATGTGCAACAAAAACTTCTGCAATCATTGGTCGGATTCTGAGTGGAGAAAGTCCCAATTCGATTCCTTTTGATACCGTAAAAAAGGGAGGGTATGTATTGAATGATCTAGCATTATATAAATACAACCTGACAGGAAAGGCAAAAGCACTCGACAATAGAGTCTACGTAAATATTCAACCATCCTTTTTCAAGCGATACAAAATAGAACTGATCGTTTTGCTCTGTTTTGCGATTCTATTAATAGTGGCTACATTTCACGTGCTTCGAAACCGATATTACGCAAAAGAAAAGGAGATTTTACATCTCAAGTTCAAAAAAATGTACGACGACATGAAGCATATCTACACAAATGCCTCGATGAGCCTCTATGTTTTCGACAAAGAAGGCAACTGTGAAATGAAGATTGACAAAAATGATCCTGAGACAGCAATACTATCGGATAACTTCTTTCAGTCCAAATACATATCAAACTCTTTAAAAGACAAAATTCTCAACCACGAAGAAATTAACACCGAAATCATCATTGATACTTCCGGACTCATTTCAAGATACAGCTTCTCAGAAAAGATCTTTCTTCAGATTTTTGTGAGCCATATTAATGATATTGAGGGGAAACCAAACGGCTTTATTGTAATTCTTGTTGATAAATCGAAGCTATTCAAAGAACGGGAAGAATCCGAACGTTTTGAAAGTCTATTCCACTTTGTATCCAACTCTTCGAATATTGGTATTGCATTTTACGATATCCATACGCAGCAGGGCATGGCTACCAAGACTTGGTTCAATAATATGCACGAAACTCTAACAATCAATAAGCTTCCTATTTATGAGAATGTATGGGAACAAGATAAAAACGAGATTCTAACACATCGCGAAAATATGCGAAAAGGAGACAAAACTCCTTTGAGAAAAGACTTGCGCGTCTTATACAAAGATGGGAAATACCATTGGGTACATCTGGTTCTATTCTTGATGGAGTATAGTGCGAAAGAGAATAAGGCAATTGCAGTTGGAGTTTCCATGAATATCGACGAACAAAAAGAAAGCGAGATTGCTCTGGACAAAGCAAAAGAAGAAGCGGAAAGAGCAAATCGGGAAAAAGATATTTTTCTTGCAAATATTAGTCATGAGATCAGAACACCGCTCAACGCTATTGTCGGATTTTCAAATGTATTGACCTTCACCAACGAACAAAGTGAAAAAATACTGTATGGTGATTTAATCCATAAGAATAATGAAATGCTTATGCAAATGATCAACAGTATTCTGGAATTGGCAAAAATTGACGCAGGGACGGCTAAATTCAATTTTACTGAAATCGATTTACAATTACTCTTTAAACGTTTAGTAGAATATGCAAAGGAACAAATTGGTGATAAGCCAATCGAAATATCGTGTGAGAATCAAATAGAGAACGCTCTTTTATTTACGGATCCAGACCATTTGTATCAGGTGTTTCAAAACTTGATCTCCAATGCCGCAAAATTTACGCAGAAGGGTTCAATTATTCTCAGCTTCAGACAGACTGCAAAAGGTCATTACCTCTTCTTCATCAAAGATACCGGTATCGGAATTGATAAAGATAAACAATCGCTCATCTTCAACCGCTTTGAAAAGATTGATCCGTTTGTACAAGGATCAGGTCTGGGACTGTCTCTATGCAAAAGTATCGTATCGCATCTGGGAGGCACAATCGGAGTTTATTCAACTGTAGGCGAAGGCTCCACCTTCTGGTTCACACTCCCAATCAGACCGCCAGATAACAATGCGGTATAATTCACCGAATCCAACAGGACAAAGAGAGCTAAGAAATCCGTACACCAAAAATGACAAAAAATAAAACGCCGCAGTAAACAAATGTTTACTGCGGCGTTTCAATTCGTATTGTTTCAGATGGAAATTACTTCACCTCTTCAAAATCAACATCTGTTACATTGTCACCAGCATTGGAAGATTCATTTCCGGCAGAGTGCTGAGCACCGGCTTGCTGAGATGCTCCTGCGCCTTGCGCATTATACATTTCCTGACTTGCCGCGTGAAATACATTATTCAATTCAGCCATTGCTGTATCAATTAAAGCTAAATCTTGCGCCTTGTGTGCCTCTTTGAGCTTAGTAAGAGCAGCTTCAATAGGTTCTTTTTTATCAGCTGGAAGCTTGTCTCCAAACTCTTTCAACTGTTTTTCTGTTTGGAAGATCATAGCATCTGCCTGATTGATCT
>JAQUZH010000224.1 GCA_028691445.1 Bacteroidales bacterium
AGTGTTTGGAGCCACAGTCGCTCAGATACTGCACTCTTTCTTCCGGGAATATGCCGTGCTGCTCGGCATTGCCGCGCTCATCGCCTTCCCGGTGGCAACCTATCTGATGCGCTTATGGCTGGAGCAGTATGTGCGACAAACCTCCATCGACGCATGGATCTATCTGGTCATTCTGGCATTGGTGGCACTGATCATACTAGTAACGATCGGATCGCGTGTCTGGAAAGCGGCTTCTGCCAATCCGGCGGATGTGGTGAAGAGCGAGTGAAGAAGTTCCTGAATGGATAGTCGAATTAAAAATAGTTGAATTAAATTACTTGTTGCCATGTTGATACATTATATTAAAGTTGCTCTGCGCAACCTTTTGAAGTACAAGACACAGACCATCCTCTCCATCGTGGGACTGGCCATCGGTTTCGCCTGCTTTGCCTTGTCAGTCACATGGATCAGATACGAGATGAGCTACGATACCTTTCATCCCAACGGTGATCGAATTTATGCTGTGAATGCGACACAAAACGGTGTGATAGTCAAAGATCTGCTAAATCGCCCCCTCATTGATCATTTTCAGAAAACATTTCCGGAAGTGGAACTGGCAACGATGGTTGAATATGGGAAGTTGCCTCTTGAAGGCGATAAGAGTGATACATGCATCTACTTTCTTGAAACAGACTCTGCCTTTCAAAAGATGTTTCCTTTTCCTTTTGAGAGTAATCTCTATCATCAACCAACCACGACCGGTGCCTATCCGATGGTCGTGACCCGGGGAACAGCCAAACTACTGGCGGGGAAAAAAGGTTTAAACGGAGCAATCTACGATCAGAGAGAGATTGTCGGAACAATGAAGGCATTTCCTGTCAACAGCCGCTTTCATTGCGATGCCATAGCTACGATAGTTCCTACTCCGCAAGTTCCGGATGGTGGAGGATATTCAAGAAACTTCATTCATGCTCCCAATTATCTGGATTTCTTTGTACAACTGAAAGAAGGTTCTAATGCTGAAGATTTTGCAAAGAAGATAAGCACCCTGTACTATCTTGGAGATAGTCTTCATTTCACGCTGGTCCCTCTGAATGAATTGCATTACAGATTGCCGGACCCAAATACTTCCTATAAGTTCTCCCATATTATCCTGTTTGCAGGCGCCGGCGCACTTGTGATCCTCTGCGCACTCTTCAACTACATCACTCTTTTCGTTACCCGTATCAGTATTCGAGGTAGAGAAATTGCCCTGCGTAAAGTCAACGGGGCATCAAACAGTCAGCTCTTCCTTTTATTTACGATTGAGTTTCTCTTATTGATTCTCATGGCACTCTTTATCGGTGAGTGTCTCGTCGAACTCTGTATCCCGAAGTTTATCACACTCTCAGGAATTCTCCTCACCCGAGGTGCAATCTATGGAGAAACGATTGTGTACGCACTACTCCTCATTCTGATTTCTTTCATCGTCGGCATCATTCCTATCTGTTACTTTAGAAGCAAAACACTGCAAGCAAGTATTCAATCACAAACAGGGCCGGCAAGAAATCTTTTCCGTAAGGCTACACTCATACTACAACTGATCATCAGCATCGGACTCTTTTTTGCCACCACTGTTCTCTTCAAACAGGTACATTATATGACCAATGAAGGAGCCGGATTTGACAGTAGGAATGTATGGTATGCAGAAATGATGGATTACAATGTACACGATTATGCGGACAAGATTGCTCAGATTCCTTATGTGACTGAGATAAACAAGGAATGCTCGGGATTCTTTCCCGGATATGGAGTTACTCGTATTAGTAATGGCACTCAATCCTACTGTCTGATGCGGATAAATCGTGACTTTATACGCTTTCATAAGTTAACAGTACTTGCCGGTGAACCTTTTAAAGAAGGGGAGAAAAATGTAATCATGATCAACGAATCCATGCTCAAACTTCAAGAAAACGAGACACGAGAGAGCATCATTGGCAAACAGGTCATGTATGGAAATGTCGTCGGTGTGATCAAAAACTTCTATTCCGGTTCGCAAACAGAAGAACAAGAGCCTATCATCTTCTTTCCAACACAGGAAAAGCAGTCGCTGGTGTCAGTGCTTTACCGGGTAATGGATGGAAAAGCGAAAGAGGCCAATGAGGCGATACACACATTACTTGAAAAAGAGACGGGGTGCAAAGAAGTTGAGTTTCAAAGTATGGAAGAGCATTTGGAGAAAGCCTATCGTTCCGAGCGTGCCTTGCTGTACATGCTCGGTATTATCACAGGGGTCTGCATCCTCATCTCCATCTTCGGCATCTATTCAATGGTGTCGCTCACCTGTCAGCAGCGGCGCAAAGAGATCGCCATCCGCAAAGTGTTTGGAGCGACGGTCGCTCAGATACTACACTCTTTCTTCCGGGAATATGCTTTGCTGCTAGGCATTGCAGCGCTCATCGCCTTCCCCATGGCAAGCTATCTGATGCACTTGTGGCTGGAGCAGTATGTGCGACAAACCTCCATCGACGCATGGATCTATCTGGTCATACTGGTATGGGTGGCACTGATCATACTAGTAACGATCGGATCGCGTGTCTGGAAAGCGGCTTCTGCCAATCCGGCGGATGTGGTGAAGAGCGAGTGAAAAGAAAGTATAATATCTGGAGAAAGAATTGCTCTTTTGCGATATCTGTTTATCTTTGCGGATACCTTAATACATAATGTATCTTTCACGGATAAAAAACACAAGCAAATGAATTCAAATCGCAGAAGTTTCTTAAAAATGGCAACTGCCGGAACCGGTGGATTGCTGTTATCGAGTCTGGCAGGTTATGCCTCTGTAGGTGAGCTCAATGAGGCCGTACAGGAGAACCAACAGAAATCAAAGAGTCATAAACAGCTTTTCAACATGTGCAACTTTGCTGCACCTGCCATACCTGTCGTACGGATTGGCTATGTGGGAATCGGAGGCAGAGGTAGCGGAGCTGTTAGCCGGATGACTAATATCAAAAATGTGGAGATCAAAGCGCTTTGCGATATCCGCGAAGCAGCGGTCAAGTCCAATCAGGAGACTTTAAAGAAGAGAGGGCTTCCTGCTGCTGCGGAATATTTTGGAAGTGAGACTGCTTTCAAGAAGATGTGCGAAAGGGATGATATTGACCTTATTTATATCGCCACCTCGTGGGACTGGCATACCCCAATCGCCTTGTATGCGATGGAACACGGCAAACATGTGGCGTGCGAAGTGCCCACAGCGAAGACGTTGGAAGAGGCATGGCAACTCGTCGAAACGAGCGAACGTACCCGCAAACATTGTATGCAG
>JAQUZH010000225.1 GCA_028691445.1 Bacteroidales bacterium
CATCTCTGTTTAGAAAAGAGGGAGTAACACCGGCTCGAAAGGAGAGTCGCCAGAGATTGTCCAGGGGTAAATGATGGACAAAAGCGATCGGTATATCCAGATAAGAGTAGTTTATTTCGGTGGCTCCAGTAAAAGTCGAGCCTCTCTCTGCAAATGAGAGTCCGACAGAAAGCGCCTGAAGTTTGTTCAATCCATATTCCAATTCCACTCCGGTAAATGAGTTGGTCTGTCTGGATGTGGGACTTTTATAATAGGAGTTGCTGATCGAACTGAATGACATTCCAGAAATGATCCCCAGATTCATTTCATGTTGTGCGTATCCTGTGAATGGAAAAAGAAAGCAGAGCATCCATAAGAAGAAAGTCGTTCTTCTCGCAGTATCATATTTCATTATCCGGGCAAACTTGATTTCTATATTAAACGTACTCTGTGGCATAAAATTGTACCGATTGCTGAATTATATAAAGCGAATCGTAGAAAAGCAGGCTTTCAGATCTCTCAATGACCTTGGGATGGGGGATTTCACTGCATTGCGGCAGATGTCCGTAAGCAAAGAAAAACTCTTCCGTATATTTCGTCCAACGGATCAGTATATTTTTGCAAAAACTATCTGATGTTTGTATCGTTTCACATCTGTGAAACGGAGCAAACGGACGTATGTTTTAAAACCTTAGTAAGAACGACCGATCGTAAGGATAAAGAACTGTTACAGAACGCTTCAGACCCCCATACTGTACCGATAGAAGTCAAACATCTCAAAGATCAGTTCTTTCCTTGCTGTTTGATTGATGTGAATCTCTCCGATCGCACTCAACAAGGTGAAGTTGATGTCCGTTGATTCGTTTTTCTTATCGTGTGTCATCAGTTCGAGGAGCTCTTCATATTGGTTGCAACTAAACGCATACACGCCGTAGTTCTCTTTTACGAATGTCAAGATCTGTTGTAGCTCTGTTTTCGGGAAGCCGCAAGTTACATGCGAAAGATAGAGTTCGCAGATCAATCCGAAAGCGACAGCATAGCCATGTGCCAAAGGCTTCTCAGATGCAAACGAGAGGCTCTCAAAGGCATGTCCCACGGTATGTCCCAGGTTCAATGCTTTCCGAATCCCTTTTTCGTACGGGTCTTCCAGCACCACCTTCTCCTTGATAGCCACAGAAGCAGCCACCATCTCTTTCAGTTTGTCGTAATCGACCGTCTCCATATCAAAAGCCAAAAGCCGGTGCCATTCCTCTTGCGTGCTGATCAGTCCGTGTTTCAACATCTCGGCATAGCCGGAGAGGAGGTTTGTATGGTCCATCGTTTTTAGAAATACCGTATCGATGAGCACGTATTCTGAAGGGTTGAACACGCCCACTTCGTTCTTTAGCCCGTTGAAATTAATTCCCGTCTTGCCTCCTACGGCGGCATCGACCATCGAAAGGAGTGTGGTCGGTATATTAATATAGCGGATACCCCGCTTGAAAGTAGACGCTGCAAAGCCCCCGAGGTCGGTCACCATTCCTCCTCCCAGATTGATCAGTAAGGAGTGACGGGTAGCACCATGCCGGCTCAAGGCACTCCACACCGAAGAAAGCGACTCTACATTTTTGTTTGTATCATCCGCTGCGATCGTAATCATTTGAGCTGAGTCCATCCCTTTTATGTCGCGGATAAGAGGGAGACAGTACTTCTCGGTGTGTTCGTCGGTCAGTACAAACAGGCGATCATGATTGGTTTGGACGATAATATCCTGTAACTCTTGCTGCAACGAGTTGCAGATGCAGATGTGTTGCTTTCCCATTTTGTCGCTTATATTTTATTAATCGAACTGCAAAAGTAATAAAACCCTCTTTTAGTCACTCAATAAGCCTCTGAAATATTCTTTTTCTTTTGCAAAGTCGATGGACGGGTAGTGTGAGGAGAGGATCTCGAGCTTCTCTTCATTCTTTCTTACGAAAGTCTGAAAAGCAGCGGACTGCGGTTGGAAAGGACGATGGTTTATCGCTCTCTGTATCTCTTGCCAGAGGGTCATAAACTGAAGACTCTTTTTAGCTATGCAACAGTGGCAGAAGCACTCCCAGATATACTCAATGGCAACTCCCGATGGATGCGTCATGTCGTCGGCATAAAAACGATAGTCCCGTAGTTCGTCCATCACGATTTCGTAGGCCGGAAAATAAAAGACAGTTTCGGGAAACAAGCAGCAGAGTTGATCAATGGCCAGCAGTAATGTCGCCTTGCTTAACTGGTTTGCATGCAGTCCGTCTTTCAAGTGGCGAATGGGACTGACCGTACATACGATCTTCATCTCAGGATGCAAAGTAAGTAATCTGGGGATGAGCTCTTTGTAGGGAGCAACAATCTCATCCACAGAGAGTCGATGCCGGTCAAAAGATTTTTCGGACCGTTTGTGGCAATTTGAAACAACGCTTCCGTCGCTCTTTAACTTGTACACAAAGGCACTTCCAAATGTAATTGTCAGCAGATCGCACGCTTTGAGTTGCTTTTGTGCTCTTGACGCTTCTGTGTTGATCTTCTGCAGACAGTTGTCGATGCTAAGATCAGAAAAACGGCTGTGATGTGAGAAGCTGTTCCATACACCCTCTTGCTCAAACAGATCGTTGGATGTGAAAATCTTTTCATCCAATAAGGCCTGAAGGGAAGAGGCGATGGAAGAGGGATTATAGAGGACTCCAAAAGGGTTGATTTGAATATCGAATTTGTTGTCTGATAGTCTGTTACCGATGTGTTCGGCAAAGCAGGATCCCATGATCAAACTCTTTTGTGTATGATCCAACTTTGGAAGTGAAGCAGGTAGTTGTACTGAGGTTCTGAATTCCATAGATTGAATAATTGAAAATAGCGTTGCAAATGTAGCAGTAATGATGCAAAAACACTAATTTTGCCAAGTTATTCATTAAATAGATATCAGTGTGTCTGAACAAAAACTATTACAGCATATAGATTCCCCGGAAGATTTAAGAAAATTGCCTCTTAATCAGCTTCAACAGGTGTGCTCGGAGTTACGAAGTTACATTATTGACGAACTATCCGAGAACCCCGGCCATTTTGCGGCCAGTCTGGGTGTTGTTGAACTGACAGTTGCACTTCATTATGTCTTTCATACTCCTTACGACAGGATTGTATGGGATGTAGGGCATCAGGCGTATGGCCATAAGATACTCACCGGCCGTCGCAACTCTTTTGCTACAAACCGTCAATGGGGAGGAATCAGTGGATTTCCCAATCCATCGGAGAGTAACTATGACT
>JAQUZH010000051.1 GCA_028691445.1 Bacteroidales bacterium
TCTTCTATCTCGCAATAAACAAATAAGTTATTCATATCTTTATCCAATCGTATGGTTAGCTAACAGTTCGACAATCAGTCCCTCGATATCATGGTTGGAATCGGAGATCGTTTTACTCTCTTTGGTCTGGAAGACAATGTTCTGGATGGATTTCACCTTTGTCGGCGAACCGGCCAATCCGCATTGTGCAAGATCCCCTTTCACGTCTGCGACACTCCATTCCTCCAGATTGAGGTAGTCGTGTGTGGCATAAAGATCGGTGTAATCCAAATTACCCTGTTGCTTTTCAGTCACAGTGCGCGCATGTTTGTACTTCATCACCATCTTCGCATTGCGCGGACGGCAAGGAGCAGCCGAACCATTCACTGTCACTACGATAGGCAGCGGACCTTCAACAGTTTCCACTCCACCGGGAATATGACGGGTCACAGTAATGCGGCCGTTTTCTATACTTTTAATCTCTTCTGCATAGGTGATTTGAGTCAGACCCAACTTCTGTGCTACCTGCGGACCTACCTGAGCGGTATCTCCGTCGATTGCCTGACGACCACCGATGATCAGGTCAAAGTGACCGATCTTTCTGATTGCGGTAGCCAAAGCATAGGAAGTAGCCAGTGTATCCGCACCTGCAAATGCACGGTCAGTCAGCAGATAACCTCCGTCAGCTCCCCGAAATAAACCTTCGCGGATAATGTCTGCGGCTCTACCCGGACCCATGGTCAGCATGTAAACTGTTGATCCTGGATGCTTGTCTTTAATACGTAAAGCCTGCTCCAACGCATTCAAGTCTTCAGGATTAAAAATCGCCGGAAGAGCAGCGCGGTTTACCGTTCCATCTGCTTTCATAGCGTCTTTTCCTACATTTCTTGTATCGGGAACCTGTTTGGCCAAAACAATGATTTTGTAGTTCATATTCATTCTAATTATTTTTCCGTTTTCAAAAAGTTGAACTGCCAAAAGTAATAAAAGTATTTTGTATCGGAAACTTTTTGATGGATAAATCGTGGGCTGGCGCAACAACGAACACCCTCACACCTCGCGAAAAGAGGCAGAGAGCAAAATAAAAGCGTTAAGGCTCAAGTCCTTAACGCTTAAATATATTTCTTATTTTCCTTACAACAAATGCTACAGCAAATGGTTTGATGATCCTAAAAATGGCCATAGGAGTCAAATTCTCTTTCACCAACCCAACGATCTCACCCATGAGCGTAGCGGCCATGGATTTGGGCGGTTCACCATTTTCTACTGTTTCTGTATCGCCACGTTGCAACAGCGCTCCCAAACGGTACTGAGCTGCCGATATCGTAGCATCGATAATAATGCGTCCTCCGTTTTCACTCAGATACGCATAATCCTCCTTTAGCTTGAGTTCGTGCTCATTGCTGAGAGCAAGAAGTCTCTCCCGCTCCACCTGGAGCTCTTGCAGATTATTCAGTGCCATCTTGTGCTTGTTCTTTTGTATCAGTTGTCGAAAGTGCAATCAACACTTTATTGATCAGCCACGTCCGGACCTGTTTGCCAAAAAGGAAAAACAAACCGGTGGCAACAAGGTAAAAAGCAGCGATAATTGCAAATCCGCCGGCTACACTGCCCAGATAATCTCCCAATAAGAATCCGAGAGCCAGAAAGAGAAAGAAGAAGGCAAACAAAGCCAGGAATAGAAGTATCAGCCCAAAGGACAAGGTGGCAACTGTACGCGATGTTTTCTCATAGAGTTCCAACCGTAAGATCTGAAGCCGGGTGTCGATATAGGCTGACACATCTCTCCTTAATTCGTCAAAGATGGCCCGAGGTTCTCTTTCCATTGCGATAGCGATTTATACGTCCGTTGAACTAGTCTCGGGTCCTGCAGCTACTTCAGGAGCACTGCAACATTTGCTTTTTGCAAGGGCAAGTGCTTCATTGAAACCTTCTTTTGCCTTTCCAGCCAAATCGGTAAGATCTTTCAACCACTCTTCTTTCTTATCTGAAGTTGCCAGATAAGTGATAGCTCCTCCTACTGCGGCTCCAATGAGTAAGCCTAACAGTAATTTTGAATCAACCGGTTTCATAATGTTGTTTTATTAAAGGTGAATACTCTACCGCAAATATAATAAAATAAATCAAAGTTGCTCAATTTAATTACACTATTAACCTTATTTATTTTTCACAACTTATTTGTGCATCATCTGTAACAAAAAGAGGTCTTCCGTCGGGTTTCTCAAAATAGCATTTTATTTTGTCAAAAACAACGTTACGGGCATGTCTGACAAAGAACCCCGAGGAAGGAGTCGTGCCAAACATGACCGGCTCGGGATAAGACTTGATCATCTCGGGAATGACAGCGGCTACATCGTCGGGAGTATATCCTCCTTTATAATAGATGAAGATGTTGCGAAGTGTGACATCTTCGATCAGGCAACCAGGTATACCGCTGATAATGCAACTGTAACGCGAGTCGGCATTATAGACATTGACGTCACTGATGCGAATCCGTTTCATGCTACCCTGAGGAGTGCCCTGCGGACTTCTCATGCGTGCTCCCAGACGGAGGAATATGGGTGAGTTGACAATGTCGCGCATAGTAATGTTACTGATCACCACATCTTCGAGGTGACCGCCATCAACCGATTCAATTGCCAGTCCGCGACAGTGTTCAAACACACAATTGGTGATGGCAATATTCTTAAAACCTCCGCTCGACTCGGTGCCCAGTTTGATGCGCCCTGTATTGCCGGCATGATCGGGAGCTTGAGGTTCGTACGTTTCCCAGGTGCCTGCTAATACGGTGCCCTTGTCAAAACCGGAGACATAGCAGTCGGAGATAGTCACATTCTCCGTATCGCGGAAATAGCCCAGCGCATACGATGCTTTGAGCACGATGGCATCGTCCCAGGGAGAGTTTACCGTGCAGTTGCTGATACGCACATTGCGGCAGCAGTCGATATCAAAGCCATCGCGGTTGGTATCTACCTTCAGGTTTTGCAGCGAGAGATTGTCCACACCTGTGGCCAGCAGGGCAAAATGTCCGCATTGGAGCATCGAGAAGTCTTTCAGCGTCACATTGCGACAGAGCTTCAAACTGATTGCCTTGTTGCCTACCCCTTTGATCCGGCTCTCTTCACGGGTGAGTCCCTCGCCAAAGATCATTCCGGAACCGCAAATGGTCACGTTTTCCAATCCGATGCCCCACAGTAGCGAGTTCATCCAATGGCT
Source organism: Bacteroidales bacterium (assembly GCA_028691445.1). GTDB lineage: Bacteria > Bacteroidota > Bacteroidia > Bacteroidales > JAQUTK01 > JAQUTK01. Next base: position 3,196 of record JAQUZH010000051.1, read on the forward strand.
GTGACCAAAGTCCTGATACATTTTAAAAGTATTCTCCTCCGCCGCATCATACCCCTCTGTTTCGCTCGGGAAGGCAGCGATGATCTTTGCTCCCGACTCAAGATACAAGGTGATATTACTCCGCAGATGAATGGAATAGCAGCGATAGTTGCCTGCCGGTACATAGATAGTACCTCCGCCAGCTTTTGAAGCTTTGTCAATCGCCTTGTTAAAGGCTTTGGTATCCATTGTTTTACCATTGCCTTTGGCACCATAGGTTCTCACATTATAGACCTTTGCCTGCACGGTCATCCCTGTGAGCAGAAGGAGAAGCAGCAGGATACGATGGATTGTTTTCATTGTTTACTGAATTATGTCGCTCTGAAGATTTCCGGATGACTCTTTGCGAAAGAGTTCGGGGAGCATATAGTAATTATAATCCGCTTTTGCATTTTGCACATAGAAACAGAAATAGCTCTTCATACTCTTGCTGAGCAGATACCTTCCTGTCAAAGCCGGCGCGTCCGTCTTCTTGCCGGATTGAAAGAAGCGCAGTGGCGTCGCTTGCTGATGGGCATCGGAAAGACGAATCTCGCCACCGGAGGGCACCACTCCCATCATGAGTTTGAGATCCATCGTTGTGCCGTAATAAGCGGTAAACGCGTTGTTTTCGACACTGAACACATTGTCTTTGCAATAGTTCGGCTCCAACCGGAGAGCCTCCTTGGGATCGACTTTGCGGTCATAGCAGCCGCCGAAAGACCAGATCAGCATCACACTATCAGGCATGTCGGAGGCTTCTACCTCCATAACCACTCCGTCGGAGGTACTCAGTCTGGCGGCACGCAAAAGCAAAGTGCCTCCGCCCCAGGGCTCTTGGACAGTATAGAGTAGCATTCCGTTCTCCTCCTTTTCCTGTACCTCCTCGCGTTCACCCAGCCAGAAACTGTCGTTGCCTTTCTGCAAACCAACACGAAAGATGCCACCGAGCGTCGGACGGTGAAAGGAAAAGCCTGCGGCATGATCGGGCTGCACACGGGGTGTCCATTTCTTCGTCTGTGCCAGAAGGGAAGCAGGCAGAAGGAAGAAAGTCAGGAGTACGAGCGTGAAGATAGAGAACGTATAAACTTGTTTCATGGTCGGGTAACTTACGATTTGAGCTGCTAAAGTAGTAACAATCGGCACAACTCCCAACAAATGAGACAGAAAGTTGAATTACATCTGGACATTCGATAGATCAGCGGGGGAAGGCCGAAAGGACGGATCTATAGTTGGATTGAAAGTCACAAGTATCAGCAAGGATGTTAAAACGGAGCAAAGAAACATACGGAAGACTTTTCCGGTGCATATGCATCCAAAGGAAAACTCTTCCGTATGTGTTTGTTCAGAGAGCCGTCTCTGTTCTGAAGCACGCAGTCTGGATTGTTTGAGCTATGCATCCGGGACTGTTTGTCGCTCGTTATCGTCTCTATCGGAGGAACAGATCTGTTCCTTTCAACTTGATTTTGTAAGGCCAGGTTTGTTTGTCACTCAGTGAATGCTCATCGGGTACGCCGGTCACAACCAGCCAGAGATAAGCCGTATTGGATGGCACCTGATAATTTATCGTTCCTTTCGGATCAGCATACATTTCGCTGTAGGTTGGATTGCCATCTTTGTCTGAAGACACCAGCCCATATCTCCAGCCCCCCTTTGTCTGAGTCTCCAGTCCCTCAAACTGAATGCTCACCTGCGATCCTCCTTCCGGCACCACCAGTTGGATGCCATTGTAACCATAATTCTGCAAGCAACAGGTATCCGCAATCTTGTACCAACCATCCTCCAACGTATCCATTACAGAGAAATGCTTGTTTGCATACGGTTTCATATTATCGCGCACACGATCATAATCATAGGTGATATATCGTCTGGAGGCATCAAATACCTCTGTATTGAATTGTTCTTGCGAGATGGAAGTAAGTCGCTGATACGTTTGCACAATGTCTTCCCCCTTCTTTCCATTACCCCACAACTTGCTGATGATTTCGGGTCCATGTTTGTCGGACCAATATTCCAACATATAAGGTGCTCGATACATATTTCTGTAATGAAACAAGGACAGATGTGTCTCTTTCATGTAGGCCTTCCAATGATAGTTTTCATCCGTTACCCAATCCGGATTGACCTGCCAAAGCAACCACTGCGCAGCTATTTCCATGATACCTCCGCCACCGGTCCACGTTCTCCGATCTATAGACGTTTGCGCCTGAAAAGAGTGTCCCAGTTCATGTGCGAGCGCATTCAGCTTTTTATCTTGCAAGCGTACCGGAGTGGCCCATGCCGCACCGATTACTCCTCGATAATCACCACCATAGGCCGTGCCCTCTTCGGAATACTTCACCACGATCATCATTCGGAAAGTATCTGCTTTGGAGGCCACATCCAGAAACTTCAACGTATCCCGATAATATGTATAAAAGCGTTCGGTCTGTTTGAGCAGATTCTGAACATCAAACGTCATCGGTTTGCCGTTGAGATCCGGAGCCTTTGAAGGATCTTTCCCAAATCCCTTCTCCCAGAATACAACAATATTATCGGAGTAAGCCATGCGGTGATAACTGTAACGGGATGTGTCACTTTTCAGATTCATCTCCGGATCATCTTTCATGACATAGATGGCTTTGCCCGGTGGAATCAGTTTTTGTTGGGGTGCACAGGATAGGATTGTACACAGGAGACTAAATACAAGTGCATGGACGGATAGATTTCTTTTCATAGTGATTGGTATTGATGATTATTCTTTCTACTTTCCCGGATACATAGGTGGGAATAGTGTCGATTCTGCTATTTTTTTCTGCAAAGATAGAGTGAATGAACTATGTACTCTTAAAATATAGTACAGAAAGCTAGTACAATCATCCAATTTCGACGGACAGCTATTTTTGTGACGAATGACTCTTCGCGTTAATTGGAGATTGTGGATCAAGCCCGCAACGACGGCTGCGGGGCAGGAACGACAGATCGAAAGTTGAATGTATGATAGAGGGGGAGATATTCAATAAAAAAGGCGAATTCCCGTTATTTCCCATATACAAATATACTACTCAATGGATTTGACCTCCTTTTATACCGAAACAATAAGCCGCTATACGGCAAAACACACGGCGCTCGCACGCAAAAGAAACTTCGTAACGGCTGCCAAGATCGTTACATTTGCAGGCGTTATCTATGGCACTACCTTTTATTTTTCTGACGCGACGCTTACGGGCTCACTGATCACCCTTCCGATGGTGGTGCTCTTTCTTCTGCTGACCCGTCTGGATGACCGTATGGTCAAAAAGCTCGATCTGCTGCAAGCGCTCGCTACTTGTAGCCGCACGGAGATGGCGTATCTCTCCGGCAACTGGTCGGGACTGAAGAAGGGAAATGAATACAACCATCCGGAGCATCCGTATGCCAATGACCTCGACATTTTCGGAGACTCCTCCCTCTTTCAGGCGATGAACCGAACCGTGACGGGACAAGGTGAAGAGTGGCTCGCACAGTGGCTACTCACTCCGTGTGAAGAGCAAACAGAGATACTCCTACGGCAAGAAGCGACGCGCGAACTGAAGGACGATGTGGACTGGATGCATCTGTTTAGAGCCACAGGCACATTGCACGACACCTCCTCGACAGACAGAGAAAGACTCAGTGCCTGGGAGAAAGAAACATCGCCGTTCGGTAAACCGTGGCAGCGTATCTCGTTGTTTGCGATGAACATCTGTACGATAGGATGTTGGGGTGTGGCTTTCTTCGGACTGGTACCTTACAGTTTGGCTTTGCTCGTCTCCTTGGCACAGCTCATCATCCTCTCGGCTTGTCTGCGAGAGGTCAATCGGATCCACGCGCATCTGGATCAGTTTGTGAAAGCGATCGGCAACTATTTCTTTCTGATCCGACTCATCGAACAAAAACCGTTTGCCTCCGAACGGCTGCAATCCATCCGGACTTCTCTCTTTGAAGGGCACAACGCACTCACTGCTTTCGCTGCGCTAAACAAGATACTGGGAGGTTTTGATCAGCGAAGCAATATTCTGGTCGAAGTGATTCTCAACGGACTGTATCTGCGCGATATCCATCAGGTGCACCGTTTGGGAAAGTGGAAAAAGGAACATGCCAAACATATCCAGACATGGATGGATGCGGTCAGCGAAACAGATACCTTGATCAGCATGGCAAACTTTCGCATCAATCACCCGGATTACTGTACGCCGACGATCGGGACAACCACTCTATTGGAGGCAACTGAGATGGGACATCCATTGTTACAGGGTAAGAATGTGAAAAACGATTTTACAGTGCGCGACCTACACAACCTTTTCATTGTGACCGGAGCCAATATGGCCGGTAAAAGTACTTTCCTCCGCACAACAGGTGTTAATCTGGTGCTTGCTCTTTCAGGCAATGTGGTCTGCGCCACAAGCTTTGAATGTCAGTTGATGGATCTGTTTACGAGTATGCGCACGACCGATAACCTGGCGAAAGGCACCTCGTACTTTCACGCCGAACTGCTGCGCCTGAAGGATCTCACACTTCGTGCCTCTCAGGGGAAAACGCTGTTTATCATCCTCGATGAGATGCTCAAAGGGACCAACTCGCAGGACAAACAAAATGGTTCGTTTAAGTTTCTGAAGAAGATGCTCTCGCTGCCGGTCTCCGGATTGGTGGCTACGCACGACCTCGTGTTGGGCAATCTCGCGACAGAAGAGCCGGAACATTTCTTTACGGTCTGCTTTGAGATTTCGCATACCGTCAATGATATCCATTATGATTACAAACTGCATCAGGGTGTCAGCAAGACTATGAATGCTTCCATCCTGATGCAGAAGTTGGGGTTGATCTGAAAAGCCTCAGCGGACAACAACTTTCCGAAAAGCCTCAGCACGGGTTGACCACTGAAGCCGGGAGTGATCGTTCATGCCTCAACGCGGATTGACCACTTTCAGCACCACTGTTTCTCCTTTAGCTGATACCCGAACCACATAGGGTACACCTGTCGGCAGGGAAACCAGGCAAGAAGAGTCAGAGGTCTTACCCGATGCGACACACTTGCCCGCCACATCGAAGATGGAATACGTGAACACTCTGTTCTGATCCTGAGCGATACAAATGCCCTGCTGGGTGCTGTAGACAGAGATGCCGGATTCGGTTTGCGGAGCCTCCACAGCGGTCGGAATCTCTTCCTTCACACGTTGCACGGTGATGCGGTCAAAGTTTGGAGACCAGTAGTCACCGGCTGCTATCTGAAATACATTATTCCCTTGGTTGAGATTTACCTCAAATTGCTGCATACCCAGTCCATCGCCACTAAACGAACCGGTGGAAAGAAACGTATAGGTACCAAGCAATGTTCCATTGACAGATATCATAGCGTTTCGGTCTCCCGCCGTCATATAATAGACGGTTATGATGTATTTGCCGGCAGATTCGGCGACGACTCTATTGAAACGAAGAGAACGGTTTTGTCCGAGATTATTTACCTGTGTGCCTCCCGAGCAGAGTCCCTTACTATCCGTAATACGTTCGACGCCGGAGCTCAACGTATTGAGAGTCGATTCTGCCTCATACTTGGCAACCACCGGACGCCCATAATCAGCCTTTGTAGAGAAATGGACCGTAAAGCCACCCGTAGCCAGGACCGGAATAGTCAGCGTATGGTCAGAGGTAACCTCCTTATAGTCGAAAGCGATCTCCGACTTGCAAGCTCCATCCTTATAGATATAAGCATAGTAGGTCTGTCCGGCTTTCAGGAATGACAAAGACAGCGACACCTGACGGCTCTGTTTGCTGAGAGAAGCGACAAACCAATCCTCCCCTTTGCGTCGTGCAATCGTCGCATAACTGTCCGGCGTACCTCCAATCAGTTTGGTTTCATCCCACGCGGCCGGTATCCGCTTGAGGAAATCTTCGGCAATATGGTTGGCATAATTATTGGGAGAATCGTTGTAGTGCTGAAGCCCCGACTCATACGCTGTCAACAAAGCGAGCTGATGTGCCCAGGTTGTATTTTGTTTGATGTTCCCATTCTTTCTGGCAAAATCACCCGGCGTATAATCCATCGGGCCGATGCTGTTGCGTATCAACAGCAGATTGATATTGTGTACAGCAGTCATCATGGACGTGTTAAAGAGATACATTTCTCCACCCATCACCGCTTCGCTCGTCAGCAGGTGTGGCCAGTAACGTCGAAGTCCGGAAGGTTTGGTCGCACCGTGCAGATCGACCACCAAATGCTTATCAGCCGCCGCCTGAATCAGTTTGTCGTATTTCTCAATCATCGATTTGGAATCATCATCCCAGAAATCTACTTTGATTCCTTTGAAACCAAGATCAGCCCATTCCTGAAGTTTGCGTCTGATCTCATACAGGTTATTGGTAAAAGTGCCCTGACCAGCCCAAAGAATGACACTTACCCCCTTTTCGGTAGCATAGTCCGTGATGTCTTTGAGTTCGTAGTCTGCCGACGAACCAGCCCATCCATCATCGAGCGTAAAGTATTCCCAGCCCATCTTTGCCGCCAAGTCAATGTATTTCTTTGCGATGGCCAAACCTACACTGTTGTTTGCTTCCTCGCCTCCCCAATCCCAAGAGGCCCTTCCCGGCTTGATCCAGGAAAGATCGGTCAGTTTGGTCGGTGGATTGAGGTTTTCCACCATGTTGGATTCAGCTATTGTAGAAGTCGTTCCGATGATCGCACACCGCCAGGGAGTCAGGAGCGGTAGCGCGACAAGCAGTTCATGATTGACTTGTTCCAAATAACCTCTGGAACTATTTCCTGCTTGTACAAAACCGAAGAGTCCAGTCGTCTGGCGTCCTTCAATCATCGAGACGGAATAGGTGCCATAATTGGCTGCTTCGGTGATCAAGAAATAAGTATCACTCTTATCGCGTACCATCAATGGTGCCAAAAGGCGGGTGTCGTCCGTGAGCACATCAGGCCATGAACGTTTCACATAATACTCTTCATAGGAATAATGATAGGCATAGGAATTATCTGATTTCCTGGTCGCAAACTTCATGCCCCAGCAGGTTTCAAAGTCGTGAATGCGTATCTCACTTTTCTCTTGCAATACAGTTGCGCTGATCCGTCCGCCATATCTTGGCAGTTGGTAGCGAAAGGCTACTCCTTCCTCATATACCCGGAAGATCACCTTGAAAAGATGTCCATCGTGAGAGAGGTTCAGGTACAATTCGTTGCACTTATTTACATAGAGAGAGGTTTTTCCGGATGGCAACGCATAGGTCTCGTCGATGGAGACAACAGAGTCAGAGACGTAGGTCAATCCGGTAGAAAAGGATTCTGTAGTCAGATCCAGACCGAGTGCTGAGCTATCTATCACGGTCTTTCCCTCTTTGGCAGTGGTGTAGGAAAGATTGCCGTTATCCAGCCTGAGGGTGACAGCCATCTTCCCTTCGGGAGAGGATATGGTCTTGACAAAAGATGCTTGCGCATCCATCTGCTGAGCAGTAAACATAAACAGGCAGAAAGCAGCTGCATACAACCTGGTTGATACGGATAAGGTCTTGTTTCTCATAATGTAGTTCATCTTGTTTTAATAGCTATCGGCAAAAATAGTACATTAAATAGGAAGCCACAGTACACTTTTGCGACACATTAGTCTTCGTATCTGCCCTAAGAACAGAAAAGCGGACAAGAAGTCCTGATCTATCCGCTGCTCTAACGTATAAGTAAGCAGAAATAGGACGCTTCCATCGTAATAATTGAAAGCGTAAATACGTTATTATCCAACAACTTAAATGCTTACCCAAATGAAAGAGAAGATTGTTCAGCACATTCACGAACCGGAAGTTCTGGAAGAGCTTTACCGGAAAGACAAAAACGAGTTTAGACGCGCTTTTAATGCGATCGCAGACAACTACGACACGCAGCTGGTACAGATTTGGAAGATTCGTTTGGCGTACGGGAAGAGAGCCGAACGAAAGGAGTTTCACCTCTCCGAATTAGTGGTCGTGATTGTGCTGGCACTGCTCACTGGACTGCTCATCAAACTGCCCGACTTTATCGATTCGCTCAAGACAGACCTCTTTTTCAGCAGAAATATGTCTGCGATCGTATCAAGTGGTATGATAATCTATCTGTTTTATGTCCACAAAATAACAAACCGCCTGGCCTGGCTCTCTTACGCCGTGATCGTGGCCGGACTGGTAGTCTATGCCAATCTGTTGCCTCCCCCCGGATACAATGATTCGATTGCGATGATCCATATCCATATCGCTCTTGTGCTGTGGGTACTGTTTGGCCTCTCTTACATGGCATTGGACTTTAAGAACCTCGAAAAGCGGATGGAATACATCCGCTTCAACGGCGAATTTCTGATCATGGGCGGACTGCTGTTGCTCGCTGGCGGGATACTCGTCGGACTCTCGCTTGGTCTGTTTCAGGCCATCGGCATCAACTTAAGTCAGTTTTATCTCCATTACGTCATTCTGTTTGGTTTGGCGGCCATACCCGTTGGTACCTTGTATCTGATCAGGATCCATCCCGACCTTACCAACAAGATTGCCCCGGTCATCGCAAAGGTATTCATGCCGTTTGTATTGGTTTCGCTGATGATGTACCTCGGCTCGCTCCTCTTCTCCACCACCAATCTGACCAAAGACAGAGATGCGCTGATCATGTTTAATGGCATGCTTCTGGGAGTAATGGCGATCATCATCTTTTCGATCTCCGAACTCAACAAAGAGAAATCGAGAGATTGGACGGTCTTGGCGCTTGCGCTGTTGGCGCTGTTGGCTCTTATCGCCGACGGTATCGCTTTGTATGCCATTGGAATCAGACTTCAGCAGGGGCCCACCCCCAACCGTGTCGTCGTGGTATTGTCCAATGCGGCGATATTTGTGCACCTGCTGTTCATCGCGAAAAGTTTGCTGTCGTGCTACGTACAGAAAAAGTCGCCGGAGATTGTGGATCAGGCGGTGGCACGTTTCATCCCGGTCTACCTGATCTATGCACTGTTTGTCATCTTTCTCTTGCCTGCTTTCTTTGGGTATCACTAAGGGTGTTTCTATCCCTTCAAACGGCAGACAAAAGAGCGGCGTTTCCGTTGCTAACAGAGACGGATGCGTCGACAAAAATGTCCTGATAAGTTTCTGATTTCGTCCGTATGTTTGTATCGTTTCACAATTGTGAAACGATACAGACATACGGACTCTTTTGGGATGTTATCTCTTACGGGCATGATCTTTCACAAATCCATCCGCAAACCATTGAGCTACGGTTTGCCGGTTGAGACTCATGATGATGCGCTGCTGGTCCTTTATATTGTGAAAGTTACCCAGTTCGACGAGCACTCCCGGAGGATACGATTTTTCCAACACAAAGAGATCGCGCGGACCCAACGTGCCTGAAAAGCCTCGGTTGGGCTGATACCTCGCATAGCGTGATTCAAAGGTTCGATTCATGGTTTCCGCCAGACGGATGCTTTTCGACGAACCGTCATAATGATAGAAGAAGACATCAAGCTGACGTTCCGGTTTGCGGCTATCGACATGAATAAAGATGGAGCGGCAATAGTTGAATCGATGCCGGTCTTTGGCATAGAGCGCGTTGATCTTATCGCACCGCTGCTGAAGTCGTTCTACCTGATTTAAAGGGATCGGATCTCCCATGCAGGTTTCACGCTTGCTATTCTCCAGATAACGTTCGCTCCGAATGCCGTCTTCTTCATCCTGAATGATGATGCGCACCGTGGCACCGAGCGACATCAGTTGACGCGACAACCGCAAGGCTACGTCATAGGCATATTCGTCTTCATGCAGTTCATGACCATTTAAGAGACAGATCGCCCCGGGATCGGGACCACCATGGCCGCTGACTACATAAAAGCAGGCATCGCTCAACACATTGGAAGTGACATTGACGTGCGACTTTTCGATGCCAAAGAGTGGTTCATAGAGGGTTTCTACCTTCTTGGTGGTTTTCTTTGTGGCACTTTGTTTCTTGGTATTGGCAGACTTACCAGATGATCGATCAGCACCTACGGCAGACTCTTTAAGATCAGGCAGCAGATACTTCACACCCTTTTTTAGCGATTGGTTCTTCCCCAGCTTCTTCCGGTTGAGCTTCAAAAACTCCTGGTAGTAGGCCTGCCCTTCCCTATTGTTGCGTTTGAGAAGCGCATAGATGCCCTCGCTCGAAAGAGGTGTTGCAGTATCCTGCTGTGCGGAAACTTCTGAAGCGATGAATAAAAACAAAAATATAAATGTACAAAAACAGGCTACTCCTCTCATCAGTCTAAATGATTCTATGATTTTATCAAACAAAGGAAAGGAATTTCTCTCTTTTTCAGGGGATAAGAACAGAAAAAATGACTTTCTTTGCAATTATATAACACTATACGTCCGATACCAACGAACAAACGATACGAAAAATGAAAAAAACAGTTACCTGCTTCTGTGCTTTTCTTTGCCTCTCAGCCATACACCTGACTGCCAAGAGCACGCTTACTTTCAAAACACCTCGCGATTTCCGAACTTCCACACTCAGGGTGTCCGATAATCACCGTTTCCTTCAAACTGCGGACGGGAAGCCATTCTTTTACCTCGGCGATACGGCCTGGGAACTGTTTCACCGGCTTACGAAAGAAGAGGCGAAGGTGTATCTGGAAGATCGTGCGAAAAAAGGATTTACGGTCATACAGGCTGTGGCAGTAGCTGAGTGCAACGGTGTCAACGAACCCAATGCGTATGGTTTTCTGCCCTTTGCAAACAAGAACGCGGAGTCGCCTGCCACACAAGAAGGTGCAGATAATGACTACTGGGACTACGTGGATTATGTGGTGAAAACAGCCAACGAACTGGGGTTGTATATTGGTTTCCTGCCCTCATGGGGCACTTATTGGCACGATGGAGAGCGGCCCTTGCTAAACAAACGCAACGCGGAAGTGTACGGGGAGTTTCTGGGAAAACGATACAAGGATGCACAGGTTATCTGGATCTTAGGAGGCGATCGTAACGTGGAGAATGATACGCAAAAGGAGGTGATCCGTGCGTTGGCACGCGGACTGGAGAAAGGGGATGGCGACACGCACCTCAAGACCTTCCATCCCACCGGATGGCGGGGCTCGGCGGAGTTCTTTCATGCGGAAGAGTGGCTGGACTTCAACATGCGACAAAACGGACATGAAACAGAATATGAGTCGTATGGTAAAACAAGGGATGATTATAACCGCACTCCCGCAAAGCCTGTGATCGACGGCGAACCAATCTACGAAGATCATCCGGTGACCTTCAATGCCACTAAGTTTGGTCACTCTATCGCATTGGATGCACGTCGCGCGATGTACTGGGATCTCTTCAATGGGGCTTTCGGACACACCTATGGGCATCATTCCGTCTGGCAGATGTATGAGCCGTCTAAGCGCAATCCGATCAACAATCCGCTGCTCTCCTGGCAAGAAGCCATCCAACAGCCCGGTGCTGCACAGATGCTCTACGGACGCAAACTGATCGAATCGCGCCCCTTCTTCACTCGGGTGCCCGCCACTGAAGAGGTGATTGTAACTGATCGGGTGCCAACTTCGGTGCCGGGTGCCGGCAGAGCTCGTTTCGTAGCCACAAAAGATAGCGAAGGAACCTATGCCATGATTTACGCACCTGTCGGTCGAAAGTTTACCGTGCGCATGAGTGTGATCAAAGGCGATAAGATAAAGGCATGGTGGTATAATCCTCGCACCGGCAAAGCAACGGCAGCCGGCAGCTATAGCAACCAAGGAGAGCAGACATTCCAATCGCCCAATCCCGGAGAGATGATAGACTGGGTACTTGTACTCGACGATGCTTCCAAAAAATATGGTGCGCCGGGGAAATAAGAGGGATGCTTCAGACGCTGAATGCTAGTCTGACTTCTGTGGCTCTCGATACCATCTGACTCTTTTGCAAAAGCAGTGTCGGATCGGAAGTAATAGCTCCCTCCTT
>JAQUZH010000052.1 GCA_028691445.1 Bacteroidales bacterium
GGGTCATGCACATCATTAATAGGGAAAGATTCAGTCACCACCTGTTTGCTGGGTGAATAAAGATCGAGCTTTTTTTGAAAGATATTATATACTCCTTTGAAACGCTGTCCAATGTCAATGGGCCAACTTAAAGGCCGAACCTTTATATCTAATTCCTTCTCCACTTCATCCAGCAAATCAAACGGATCTTTTCCTTCACGGTCCATTTTATTGATAAAGACAATCACCGGAGTCTTACGCATCCGACACACCTCCATTAGTTTGCGTGTCTGAGTCTCCACTCCTTTCGCACAGTCGATTACAATAATAACACTATCTACCGCGGTTAAGGTTCTAAAGGTATCTTCAGCAAAGTCCTGGTGACCTGGAGTGTCTAATATATTTACTTTGTAATCATTATAATCAAAACCCATGACAGAAGTCGCCACAGAAATACCTCTCTGTTTCTCTATTTCCATCCAGTCGGACGTAGCAGTCTTTCTGATCTTGTTTGATTTTACAGCCCCTGCTATGTGAATTGCTCCACCAAAAAGCAACAACTTCTCTGTAAGAGTGGTCTTTCCTGCATCCGGGTGACTAATAATAGCAAATGTTCTCCTTCTCTGAATCTCTTCTGTTAGTTCACTCATATATCTTTATCGTACAATTTTAGTCTAATTCGAGGTCTCCATTTCGATCCTTGTTGTAATAGTTTGCCAACAAGGAAATAAAGCTGGTTATTTGTTTCATAGCCACCTGCGTTTCTTCACTTACGGTGCGGTGCTGCAACTTTAAAAGAAGAAAGCCATACAAGGCAGAAAAGCATGTTTCAATCTCTGGCATCTCAGCATGACTATCTTTACTTCTCAACTCAACAATATAAGGCAACGTCTTATAATAGTCAGCTGCATAAGATGCATCCTTAGGAGACTTCAGCAACCTGAGATGCAAATCGGTCAGATCAATAATTACATTCTGAATCAGTTGGATATGACCAATTTTCTGTTTATTCTCCATTATCATCATATCGATAAGACTCTCATACCAATCGGTCAGACGTTTCTTATCTTCAGCTGAGCAATCAAACTTATCAATGATATTGGATTGAATCGCTTCCATATTCAGATTGTTGGCACGTATCAAATCTTCGATCTGCCACATATATAACAGATATTCTGCGATATTCTCTTTTTTCTTTTGGGTCGCGATAAACATAGATAATTGTCTACTATATTAAAATGGAGTGCAAAGGTAATAGTAATCACGGACATAAACAAAAAAGCAGCATATTCATCTCATAATTAGAGACAAAGAGAAAGTCCATAAAATGCAAAAGGGCTGCCTCGTAAGAGACAACCCTTTGTTTTTCTTAAACAAAGCGACTATCGTCGCTTTTTTGCGCTGGTTAAATTACTTTACAACAGCTGAGTCAACCTTCACTGAATCAACCTGAGCTGAATCAGCTGAAAGAGAGTCTACAGCTGGAGCTGCAACTTCTGTAACTGCTACTGAATCAGTAGAACCTTCAGTACCTTCAGTTTTGCTACCAGTACATGCTACAAAAGAAACCATTGCTGCAACAGCAAAAAACAAGACTAACTTTTTCATCATTTTTCCTTCCTTATTAAAATGCAATACTATTATTACGACGCAAAGGTAAGGAGTTTTTCAATATGTTGTACAACACGTTTAGTTTTTTTTTTCGAGAATATTCTTATTTTTTTAAATAGCCTTATTATCAGGAAGTTACAATGTATTAAAAATTACTATATAACGGACATATTCATGTAAAGATAACGTTTAATGCTTTTCTTGGGAGTTTTTTCAAACTCAGTCGGGAACAATTTTATCTCTGAAATATTCTCATAAGCAGCGAGCGATTTATTCAACTCCTTGCGATTCTCTTCCATAATTATATTCAAACTGTTATGATCAGCCTCCATATTATCCACCGCTTCATAATCAGGATAAACAAGAGCGATCAGTTTGCCGTCTTTCTCAATAACCAAACTTTCCATTACAAACGGAAGATTATTTAGTTTACTTTCAATCTCTTCCGGATAAATATTTTGTCCGCTGGAGGTAAGAATCATGCTCTTGCTACGTCCACGAATCGATATTGTTCCGTCAGGAGTCAATGTGCCAAGATCACCGGTGCGCAACCAGCCATCAGGAGTAAAAGCGTCTTTCGTTGCTTCTTCGTTTTTGTAGTAACCCACCATCACATTCTCTCCAATAACTTGTATCTCTCCAGGCTTATTTTCAGGATCATCGGAATCAACACGTACCTGCATTCCCGGAAGGATACGTCCGCAAGAACCGGGAACAAACTCTTCCCAATAGGTATAACTAATGAGTGGCGCACACTCTGTCATTCCATATCCTACGCTGAATGGGAATTTTATTTTGTAAAAGAAATCCTCCACTTCCGGATTTAAAGCAGCTCCACCAATGATGAGCTGTGAGAAATGACCTCCCATTGAATCCACCAGTTTCTTACGAACCTGAGCATAGATCTGAACATCCAGCAAGGGAATACTCAAAGCATATTTCATTGTTCGTTTGGTAATGATAGGCAGAATCTGTTTTCTATAGATCTTCTCAATGACGAGTGGAACTGTAAAGATCAATGTAGGCTTAATCTCTTCAAATGCTTTTAGCAAGATCTTAGGAGAAGGTATCTTTCCAAGCAATGTCGTATGAGAACCTGCAGCCAGAGAGGTTAGAAAATCAAACGTGCAACCATAGGCATGTGCTAAAGGTAAAAAGGATAGGATGCGTGATTTATCGGTCAGCAATTGACTTTTCAGTCCAAACGTCACATTACCGGCCAGATTATTTCCGGTTAACATGACACCTTTGCTAAATCCGGTAGTGCCGGAAGTATAGTTGATAAGCATCACCTTATCATTAGAAAGATCAGTATATTTCACATCTTCTTTCCGGAATCCCTGAGGATACTTCACCGCAAACTCTTCATCCAGTGTTTTGACATACTTTTGAATTGTTTCACCGTCACGTTGATGCAATACGCGAAAATCATTCAGAGAGAAGACAGCTCGGGTTCCAAGCATCTTATCTTCTTCCAGACTCTCCCAGATATTATCACTGGTGAATAGGAATACCGATTCCGAATGATTAATAATATGGTGGATATCATTCGGATTAAAATCCTGAAGAATCGGAACAATAATACTTCCATATGTCACAGATGCCAGATAAGCTACACACCAGTTTGCATTATTCTTGCCTATCAGTGCGATTTTATCTCCGCGTCTGATCTTGCAATAACTGTATAATAAATGAATCCTCGCAATTTTCTCTGCAATTTGTCCGTATGTCAATGTACCAATCTCGCCGTAATCTGTCAAAGCTGGCATGTCCCAGTGTTCAACAAAACTTTGTTCATATAGTTTGATAAAATTCTCTTTAATCATAGCACACATTTGTAAGTAATGTGCAAAAATAGAACTATACTTTGGACATCCGAAAGATTTAGATGTAATTAGTGGCGTTCTTAACATTAATTTAGTAGAGAATTTGTGTAGCTTTGCATACATTTTGGCAATGAAGCCTTAAAGAAGACTCAAAAGATGATTGATCATTCTATTTTTCAAAACAAAAAAGCAGCATTCTATACGCTGGGATGCAAACTGAATTTTGCCGAAACCTCAACGATCGGCAAACAACTCGAGGAGCAAGGCATCCGAAAGATCAGAAAAGGGGAAAAAGCAGATATATGCATCATAAACACCTGTTCCGTAACAGAACTTGCAGATAAAAAATGTCGTCAGACCATTCGAAGAGTCATTAAGGAGCATCCCGGGGCTTTTATCATCGCAACAGGTTGCTATGCTCAACTAAAGCCTGGCGATGTTGCTAAAATTGAGGGAGTGGATCTTGTCATTGGCTCGGCACAAAAGCTAGACATCATCTCTTATCTCTCTTCTCTCGACAAAAAAGAAAAAGGAGAAATTATTACATCAGATTGGAAAGCTATTGACAAGTTCGTCCCTTCTTGTTCAAAGGGTGACCGCACCCGTTATTTTCTGAAGGTACAGGATGGATGTGACTATTTCTGTTCCTATTGCACCATCCCTATGGCTCGCGGAAAGAGTCGCAATGGTTCAATCAAAGAGTTGGTTATGCAGGCAGAAGAAGCTGCACAGGAAGGTGCGAAGGAGATTATATTGACAGGAGTCAACATAGGTGACTTTGGTCGCACTACTAGAGAATCATTCTTTGATCTAGTCATGGCATTGGATCAGGTAGAAGGTATCTCACGGTATCGGATCTCTTCCATCGAGCCCAACCTGTTGACAGACGAGATTCTTGCATTTACCGCCCAATCGAAACGGTTTGCACCTCATTTCCATATTCCATTACAGTCCGGAAGCGACGATGTACTCAAGTTAATGCGCCGTCGGTACGATACAACACTCTTCCGCCACAAGATTGAGCGGATCAAACAACTGATGCCGCATGCCTTTATTGGCGTCGATGTGATTGTCGGAGTACGGGGCGAAACAGAAACTTTCTTTGACGATGCCCGTCGATTTATCGAATCGCTTGCTATCTCTCAGCTACATGTGTTCCCCTATTCGGAGCGACCCGGCACTCGTGCATTGCTCATCGAGCCCAATGTCACTCCAAAGCAGAAACAAGACCGCTGTCATACATTATTGAATGTTTCGGACAACAAACTAAAAGAGTTTTATACTTCGCAGATAGGTAGCCGACGCAAAGTGCTATTTGAACAGCCCAAACCGGGGATGATGATGCACGGATTTTCAGAAAACTATGTGAGAGTGGAAGTTCCATATATAAAAGAGTTCATCAATCAGACGGTGGATGTCATTCTGAACGACTTTGTAGAGAGTGATGTTCCTGCTTTAGGATGCACCTTTATAACTAAATAATGATGATCTTATGAAGAAAGTCCTCTTTTATCTTTGCTACGCTGTAATCTGGTTCTTTTCACTACTGCCATTTTCAGTGCTATACATACTCTCAGACTGCGGCTTTTTCCTCCTATATTATATAGTAAGGTACAGAAGAGGTGTGGTACGCAAGAATTTGACAAACTCATTTCCAGAAAAGAGCATGCGTGAAATTGTCAAGATTGAGAAGCAATTTTACCATTCCTTCTGCGATGTGTTTATCGAAGCCTTCAAACTATTACACATCTCCGATGAAGAGATTGGCAAACGCATGAAGGTTGTCAATCTCGAATTGGCTCATAAAATAATGGAGAATGATCAAAATCTATTCTTGGTACTTGGTCATTATGGCAACTGGGAATGGAACAGTTCGCTTGCCCGTTTAATTGATAAGAAATATGTTGTTGCACAGATCTATCATCCCCTCAGAGACCCCCATTGGGACAAGTTCTTCGATGATCTTCGCAGTCGTTTCGGTGCAATAAACATTCCAATGAAGAAGACCTTCCGGGAGATTATCTCCTACAAGAGACAAGGCAAAATCATGGCTATCGGATTCATCTCCGACCAATCTCCGAAGAAAGAAGGGCTAGACTACTGGACTACATTTCTAAATCAGGATACCGCTTTCCTTACGGGAGCCGAACGAATCGCAAAACAGACAAACTCAGCTTTAGTCTATTCTGATGTGCGCAGAGTCAAACGAGGATATTACGAATCTACGCTTGTCTTGATCACTGACCGTCCCAATGAAATGCCGGACTATGCAATCACAGAGATGTATGCAAGAATGATGGAAAATACAATTCAGCGTGATCCGTCCTATTGGCTGTGGACACACAAACGCTGGAAACACAAACACGAAGTGAATAGTCCACAATGAAAAAAGTTGCCATAGTTATTCTTAACTGGAACGGGAAAAAGTTTCTCAGCCAGTTTCTACCCGATCTGATCCAGCACACCCCTGAATCATTGGTGGAGATCGTCATTGCCGACAATGGATCGACCGATGACTCGGTGGCTTTTCTTCAACAAGCATATCCTCAACTGCGAATCATGCTGCTTGAAAAGAATTATGGGTTTGCTGAAGGGTACAACCGGGCCTTAAGCAAGTTGGACAATCCCTATCTGATGTTACTCAACTCAGATGTAGAAGTGACAGAGCACTGGTTAGAGCCTCTAATCGAATACATGGAGCAACACCCGGAAGTAGCAGCCTGTCAGCCAAAGGTTCGCGCTTTTTATGACAAAGAGAAGTTTGAGCATGCCGGTGGTTGCGGAGGATACATAGACAAATACGGCTACCCTTTCTGTCGCGGACGGATCATGCGTATCACAGAAAAAGATCATGGACAATACGATGATATCTCCTCTATCTTTTGGGCTACGGGAGCCTGTCTGCTGATACGTACGCAGGAGTATACAAACGCCGGTGGATTAGACGGTCGTTTCTTTGCCCACATGGAAGAGATTGATCTCTGTTGGCGGCTCCGTTCCAGAGGTAAAACCATTGTTTGCATTCCTGCAAGCACAGTTTATCATGTTGGGGGTGGTACTTTACAGAAAGGAAGTCCATTCAAGACCTATCTGAATTTCCGCAACAATCTATTGATGCTTTACAAAAACCTACCCGAAGCGGAGTTGAAATCGGTCATGCGGATTCGTTGGTGGCTGGACACACTGGCAGAGATCAGATTCCTCTTGTTTGGTGACTGGAAAAACTTTACGGCAGTAGTGAAAGCCCGATGCGATTACCGTAAAATGAAAAAAGAGATGGTTGCAGACAGACGAACCAATCTCTCTCTTTCGGTTTCAACAGCTATACCGGAACGTTTTGATAAAAGTCTTTTGTATGCCTTTTACGTGCGTAAGATTCATTCATTCTCTACACTCGTGAATAGATCACAATAGAACGTTGGTCAGTCAGCAGGAAGTTCCAGAATTACCCGATTATCTTTCGGAGGAAGATCCAGATAAAGAGAATGAAGGTACTCCATATCTGTTTTGACATTCAACGATTTTAGCATTCGGATAATAGCCTCAACAGAGGGATTGGGCTTTTCATCTCCTTTATAATGAGCGATCATGGCTTCTGCCACAACAGGCGCAGTTAGTTCGGACAACAGTTCATTAAAAGAATAAGGTGGACGACGCAGTAAAGAGACACATGTACTCGTCATCAACTTGCGGTAAAGGCTATCCGGATCATATCCAACAGAGTTAATCCGCTTTTCGTCAGCCAGTGATTCAGTAAAAACATGCATTTTCGTCTCCTCCAGCTCAATACGTCTGAACCCAAAGGGAGAGGCAATCATTGCACCCGTCTCAATTTCAAAAAACTCATTCCGATTAAGAGAGGAGAAACGGGTAATATCCATTGCGTGAAAATGACCGGTAAACAGAATATGCACCCCTTTATCTGCTAGAAAATTGGCAAGAGAGCGGTGATCTTCAACCAAAGAGGTCGGAAACATACTCTTCTGTTTGTCGAAATGTTCCACAACACCATAATGAGACATCCCAATCACCCTGATTTTTTGTTTTTTGGCTTTATCCAATTGTTGGGCAATCCAATCCACCGTTTCCTGTTTCACTGCACCTTTCGTCTGACTAGTTGCAGGATCATAGTACGTCAAGTCCAACGCCATTAACCAGTTGTCGCGGTTAATCCGAGCCACATAACTAAGCGAACTACTGTCGCGCGAAATAGCCTCACCATAGCCAAACTCAGAATAGATAAAAGCAAAGTCGTTTTTGTTGACTGTTGAAACAGGGAAAAGAGTATCTCCACGATAGGCTTCCGCACGCGAATTTTGAATATCATTGTTACCGGGAACAACAAAAACCCATTTGCCAGACCGCTCCAGTTCGCGCAACGATTGTGCAAACTCAACATGACTCTGCCTCTCTCCATTATTAGACAGATCGCCACAGATCAAAACAATATTCTCCTTGTAACTGAGGATCTGCGACGATGCAACACTCCACAGTGGGGCACTCAACTCCGCCAACCTTCCGGAAGCCACCTGATAACGGTTAAAAGTCTTCCCTTTTGTCATCAGTCCGGGAGCCAGGTAGTGAATGTCGGAAAAGACAATCAGGCCGAGATGATCAGAAGAGGATTTGCCCCCTTTTCTACAGGAGTAAAAAAGAGCTGCCGCTACAAGGCAAGAACAAATAATCGAACCTACACATAGAATTTGCAGACGCTTACCTATCTTCTTCATATCAATTGCTTAATCAACAGGACAAAATTACTTTATTTCTTCAATTAACACACGGAATGACTCAATTATAAGAAGATAATTTCAATATCGTTTGACTAAAACCTATCTGCTCTTGCATACTTTAATTAACAAGTTAGAAAAGGAAAAGAAACTGCAATTACCTATTGTTATAGGAAAGAAATTATTACATTTGCATCACACATTTTATAATCAAATTATTAAAGACTATGAGAAAAACGTATTTATCAGTAGGAGTTGCAGCTTTGTTAGGTGCAACAGTGTTGTTTAGTTCATGTATTGGTTCGTTCAAACTGACCAATAAAGTGCTTGATTGGAACAAAACAATTGGCGACAAGTTTGTGAATGAAGTTGTCTTCTTTGCCATGCACATCGTACCGGTTTACCAGATTTCTATCTTTGCCGATGCAGTCATACTGAACTCTATTGAGTTTTGGACAGGAGATAATCCAGTCGCAAAAGCCGGAGAAGTGAAAGAGGTTGTCGGAGAAAAAGCAAAGTATCAAGTGATGACGACAGAAAACGGTTATCAGATTACAAATGAAACAACAAAGCAGGAAATGAATCTTGTGTACAATGTAGAAAACCAATCTTGGACTGCTGTATCGGGAAACGAAAGCGTACTGTTGCTTCAATTTACTTCTGACCATACAGCAATGGTTTATACCGGAACGAACATGACTGAAGTTGAATTATCACACAATGGCGTTCTGGCTTTCAGACAAGCTCTTAACAGCTCAAACTTCGCTCTAAAATAAGCATTCCCTTTTACAAAGCGAACCGGAGATTCTCCGGTTCGCTTCCCTACTATACATACTTTTTTCATGACTCAAAACAATATACCTAAAGGAGTACTCTCCTTCATGGCATTCTTGTCGCTAGCCGGTGGCCAAGCAAAAGAGAATCAAAGAAACAACCCCAATGTGATTGTGATTCTCGCAGATGATCTTGGCTTCGGAGATGTCAGTTTGTATGGTTCAAAAACACTACAGACTCCTTGCATTGATGCCTTAGCCAAAAGCGGGATACGCTTTCATCAAGGATTCGCTACTTCAGCTACCTCCACTCCCAGCCGATACGCATTACTGACCGGAATGTATCCCTGGAGAGAAGAGGTAAACATTCTTCCAGGCGATGCGCCTCTTATTATCACAGAAACACAACCCACACTGCCCAAACTCTTCCGTCAAGCAGGCTATTCGACCGGAGCTGTTGGGAAATGGCATTTGGGTCTTGGTAACGGCAATATCAATTGGAACGAAACAATCAAGCCCTCTCCCAATGAGATTGGCTTTGACTACTCCTATATCATGGGTGCTACAAACGACCGGGTGCCTTGTGTCTATGTAGAAAACGGGAAGGTGGACAACCTCGATCCCAATGATCCAATTTCGGTCAGTTACAAGAGTAACTTTGAAGGTGAACCTACCGGAGAAAAGAATCCTGAGCTCTTAAAAATGCACCCAAGCCATGGACACAACATGAGCATCGTGAATGGTATCTCACGCATTGGCTTTATGAAAGGAGGAAAGAGCGCTTTGTGGAAAGACGAAACGATGGCTTCAGTCTTTCTGGATAAGGTGAAATCTTTTATTGCTGCAAACAAAGAGAGACCGTTCTTTCTGTACTACGGACTCAATCAGCCTCATGTGCCGCGTGCCCCTCACAGCGACTTTGTCGGAAAGTCGGGCATGGGACCTCGTGGAGATGCTGTATTGGAAGCCGATTGGTGCATTGGACAACTTACCGCTTATCTGCAATCCATCGGACTGGCAGACAACACCATCATCATCTTCTCCAGTGATAACGGTCCGGTGCTGGATGACGGCTATCAGGATCAAGCGCAGGAACTGGCTGACGAGCACAACCACAAACCTGCCGGGCCCTACAGAGGAGGTAAATACAGCCTGTTTGAGGGAGGCACACATGTACCCTTTATCATCAGCTGGCCCAAAGAGATTGCAGCCGGAAAGCGTTCGGACGCCTTGGTCTGCCAGATGGATCTACTTGCATCATTCGCCTCTTTGCTGGGAGAAGAGCTGCCTGAAGGTCTGGATTCAGAAAACCACATGAATGCTTTTCTAGGCAAAAGCAAGAAAGGACGCACCACTCTTGTGACAGAAGCGACGGGCAGACTAGCATTGAAAGAGGGCGATTATTTGATGATACCGCCACACAATGGTCCGGCGATAAACCCGTCTACAAAGACCGAACTGGGCAACGACGAAGAATATCAGCTTTACAATACCCGAAAGGATCCTTCAGAACAGCACAATCTTGCCCTCAAAAAAGGAAAACTTATGGAAAAGATTAAGCATTCTTTCACACAACACGCAGCAAAAAAGTGAATAAGACAGTTACATTTAATCCGCTCGAATATCCGCTTTACGTCATGCTTAAGCCGATAGGGGCAGTGTGCAATCTTAATTGCTCCTACTGTTATTATCTGGGGAAAGAGCAAATGTATCCCAACCGGAAGAATTATCAGATGAGCGACGAACTGCTGACTAAGTTTACACAGATGTATATCGAGTCGCAGCCTTCGCACGAGGTGTTGTTTACCTGGCATGGAGGTGAAACATTGCTACGCGATATCTCCTTTTACAAAAAGGCCATACAGTTGCAACACAGATATGGACGTGGCAAACGGATTCAGAATGCACTTCAGACAAATGGCGTACTGCTCAACGATGATTGGTGCCGGTTCTTCAAAGACAACGACTTCCTGATAGGCATATCCATTGATGGTCCGGAGCACATCCATGATCACTATCGGAAAAACAAAGGAGGCCTGGGTACCTTTCGTCAGGTGATGCGAGGCATCGAACTCCTTCAGAAGCACGGAGTAGAGTTTAACACGATGGGCGTCATCCATGACTACAACTCCAAACGTCCGCTGGAAGTGTATCATTTCCTGAAAGAGATAGGCAGCAGGTATATGCAGTTTAGTCCGATCGTAGAGCGCCTCTCTGCCCGTCAGCAGCTTCTTTCCGTCAGTGATCCAGAAGTTGGCCAACCGGGTAGTTGGAATGTGATCCCGAAAGAGTTTGGCTCTTTCTATACAACAATCTTTGACGAATGGGTCTTGAATGATGTCGGCACATACTACATTCAATTATTTGATTCCACGCTTGCCAATATGGTTGGCGTCCAACCGGGAGCCTGTATTTATGCAGAAGAATGCGGACACGCCACCGCCTTGGAATTCAACGGCGACCTCTATGCCTGCGATCACTACGTTTTCGAAGAGTACAAACTGGGGAACATATACAAATCTTCGCTGATAGAGATGATGCTTTCACCCAAACAGCTGCACTTCGGATTGGATAAAAAGCGGCTTCTTCCTACACAATGCAAACAATGTCCTTTTCTGAAACTATGCAACGGAGAGTGCCCTAAAAACCGGTTTGACGTAACTGCAGATGGAGAGTCCGGACTGAACTACCTCTGTGAAGGATATCGTGACTATTATCAACATGTCACTCCTTACATGCAATTCATGGCCAACGAACTAGCCAATGAGCGTCCGCCGGCCAATGTAATGTCATGGGTACGTGGAAAATAGAAAAACGGTTTGTGGAATTCCACAAACCGTTTTTCTTATGATATAATCGATCTATTAAGACAATACCCGAAAAGTATCCAGTGCGATCATCCACTCTTCATCGGTAGGAATGACCACCACTTTTACTTTGGATGCAGGAGTAGAAATAATAGCTTCTTCACCTCGTATTGTTTCATTCTTTTCAAGATCCATTTGAACACCCATATACTCAAGACCTTCACAGGCAGCCTGACGAGCATTGAATTGGTTCTCGCCCACACCTCCGGTAAATACAATCACATCTACACCACCTAAAGCGGCAGCATACGCTCCAATGTATTTACGGATACGATAGAAATACATTTCTTCAGCCAATTTTGCACGTTTGTTGCCACGTTGACTGGCCTTCTGTATTTCACGCATATCATTTGAGACACCCGAAACACCATACAATCCACTTTTTGTATTGATCATATTAGAGATCGTCGTTGCAGTCAGATTTTCTTTTGACATCACAAAAGAGAGTGCACCAGCATCCACATCACCGCAGCGAGTACCCATCATCAAACCCTCCACAGGGGTAAATCCCATACTTGTGTCGATACTCTTTCCATCTTTAATAGCAGTAATTGATCCGCCGTTGCCAATGTGGCAAGAGATGATCTTCGATCCTTCAACAGCCATTCCTAAGAATTCACAGGCTCTAGCAGAAACATATCTGTGAGAGGTGCCATGAAATCCATAACGGCGCACACCATATTTCTCATACATCGCATAAGGTAGTGGATATATATAAGCATAGTCAGGCATAGTTTGGTGGAAAGCTGTATCAAACACAGCAACCTGAGGCACATTAGGTAAGACAGCTTCGACAGCAGCAATACCCTTTAAGTTGGCCGGATTATGAAGTGGTGCGATTTCGACGCACTTTGTAATCATCTCTTTTACCTCTTTATTAATACGCACCGATTGATTAAATCGTTCAGCACCATGCACTACACGATGACCCACCGCATCGATCTCACTCAACGACGAGATGCATCCGTGGTCTTTGCTAATCAAGGCGTTCATGATCAACTCAATACCGGCAGTATGTTCGGTAATTGTTCGGCAGATGACCACATTATCACCAGACTTGGCACTTTTCAACTTCAAGAAAGAGTCCATCGATCCAATCTTTTCTACACCACCCTGTCCGATAAGTTGTTTTGTATCCATATCAAACATCTTGTATTTGATGGAAGAACTGCCACAGTTCAATATTAATATCTTCATAATTTTATGTTATTTTCTTGATTTAATTCCAATTGCCTGATTGGCTGTAACAGCCACCATCTTATAAATATCTTCCCATGAACAACCGCGGCTCAAGTCATTGATCGGAGCAGCTATTCCTTGCAAGATGGGACCTACCGCCTCACCACCTGAAAGACGTTGTGTTAGTTTGTAGCCGATATTACCTGCTTCAAGACTAGGGAATACTAAAATATTAGCCTTTCCCGCTACCGGACTTCCCGGAGCTTTTGTAGTGCCGACAGAAGGCACAAGAGCTGTATCTGCCTGCATCTCTCCGTCAATCAGTAGATTGGGATTTAATTCGCGGGCAATCGCTGTTGCCTGAGCCACCTTATCTACTACTTCATGGGTGGCGCTTCCTTTCGTTGAGAAACTAAGCATCGCAACACGAGGTTCGATAATACCGGCAATATCGCGCGCTGTTTTTGCAGTACAAATAGCAATTTCAGCCATCTCCTGAGCCGTTGGGACAGGATTTACGGCACAATCTGCAAAGATAAGCAAGCCAGCTTCTCCATACGATTTATTCGGGATAAACATCAGAAAGGCTCCTGAAATGACTTTTATTCCCGGCAATGTCTTGGTAATCTGGAAAGCAGGTCTTAACACATTGCCGGTCGTATTGATAGCCCCGGCTACTTCCCCATCGGCATCTCCGTTCTTTATCATCAGACAAGCCAGATACAATGGATTTTTCACCAAAGTCTCCGCTTCCTCCATGGTCATACCTTTCGACTTACGAAGGTCAAAGAGCAACTCGGTGTATAGTTGTTTTTTTTCGTTATTCTCAGGATCAACAATAATCGCCTTGTCAATATTATTCCATTCACGTTCAGATGCAATTTCTTTGATTACATCAGGGTTTCCAATTAACACGATCTCTGCAACCTGATCATTTAGCAATTGCTCTGCAGCCTGAAGGGTTCTGATTTCCGTTCCTTCAGACAATACAATTCGTTGAGGTTTGGCTTTAGCCTTATCAACGATGCGACTCATTAAATCCATTCTTACTTATCTATTATATATGTGACTTTCATTTTATCGTCCCGCAAAGAGATGTAGGGTATCATCCTGCGAAGACATTTATTGTCAAAAATGACATCAGTGACAAAAGTACAATAAAATTGCCATATCGAGATTGCAAAACGGATGAATATTTTATAATACTTGAAAGTAATAATATTTTACAAGTAAATTTATCGGTAATTCTGTTCATTCACTATCGAATCTATGCCTCTCAATACCACGGAAAAGCGATCTATCTTGTCCTTATTCTACTCAAAACACAACGATTCTTTATCCACAAAACAGATGCTAAACAGCATATATTGAATTTTATTATAGCTCTTTTAGACATTTACATCACAAATAATTGCATTTTCACTCCAATTACTTGGTTCATCCAATTAATTCGTATTACATTTGTTGCAATAATAGTTTGTCTCATCACAAACAACAGTTGTTTGGCTGAGATACTAAATTAGGGATAATACCATGCAAAAGATTCAATTTTTCGGCATAACATGCCTCATCTGCTGTCCGTTGATGTTGTGGGGACAAAACAGATTGCTGCCAACAACACGAGTGCTGTACAAGATGGAAAAGAACGAAACGGAAGGCTTGCCTCCGTCCGGGATAACAGTATTCCGATATAAGTCAAAAAGTAAAATAAGCGTCCCCCAAACGACTTCATCGACAAGCGAAAACTTCTTATACACTTCAATCAATAACCCCTCTTCTCCTTCAGAGGCCGGATGGAGAAACGAAAATACAGATAGTACGGCCGGCATTAGCTTCCTGGGAAATTCAACAACACATCCACATGGTGGATTCCTAGTTGATCCTATAAATCCAGAGGGAGTTCGAAAACTGAGAATATCATGGTCGTGCCGAACAGTGCTGGCACGAGCCGCATCCACCACCTTTCTGCAAATGCAGCACAGTGGTAAAGCGTGGAGTTTTGTTACGGAGAGTACTAGCAAATATGCGTGTTCGCAAACTCCTGGAATGGAGCAAAAGACCCATTACACTCTTGAACAGACCAATGATATCTGGTATTCATCAGAAACAAACACGTTCATTCCCACCTATGAATTGCGCTGGTTTTATTGTA
>JAQUZH010000226.1 GCA_028691445.1 Bacteroidales bacterium
TACGAGTGACAGCGCGAATGGCAGCATTCATTCCGGGTGCATCTCCACCCGAAGTTAAGATTCCCACACAATTGATTAAAGCCATATACCTATATATTGAATGAGCCGCAAAGATACGAAAAAATAGTGAGATGCGGAGGATAATAGAAAAAGAGAAGTTGGCCGTTAATTATCTTTGCAGTTTGAGATAGTTACGTAGGCTATCCGCCACTTCTTCCATCAACCAGGAAGGGGTGGAGGTGGCGCCGCAGATACCGATGGATTGTACGTTTGTCAGGAGCGATGTATCAATATCATTGCTGCCGCTGATCAGATGTGAATTGAGATTCACCTTTCTGCACTCTTCGAAGAGAATTTTCCCATTCGAACTCTTTTGTCCACTGACAAAGAAGATCAATTCGTGTCCGGCGGCAAATGTCCGGATGTTTGGAATCCGGTTGGCAACCTGACGGCAGATCGTGTCATTGTATTCAAATGGGATACCGGGCGCAATCTTTTGTCGGATGAGTTCCAGTATCTCACGGAATCCGTCCAGAGACTTGGTCGTCTGGGAGAATAGTTTGACCGGACGGTTGAAGTCGATCAACGAAAGATCTTCCACCTTTTCGATGACAATCGCTTTTCCTTCTGTTTGCCCTACCAGTCCGTTGACCTCGGCGTGACCGATCTTGCCATAGATGACAATCTGTGAGTCGTTAGTCTCCGAATGTTGGGTTTTTATTTTCTTTTGTAACTGAAGCACGACCGGACAGGTGGCATCAATGATTTCGATCTGATTGTTGCGGGCGATGGTGTATGTTTCGGGAGGCTCGCCATGAGCACGGAGAAGTACTTTGGCATTGTGCAGTTCCTTGAATTGCTCGCGGTCAATAATAATCAGTCCCTTGGATGTCAGCCGATCCACTTCCCGACTATTGTGCACGATGTCGCCCAAACAGTAGAGTGCGCCCCCTTTGTTTAACTCTTCTTCCGCTTTGCGAATGGCATTCACAACACCAAAGCAAAATCCGGAAGCCCGGTCAATTTCAATGGTTGTCATAACTCTGAGCCGGAGGTTATCTTCTGAAAGAGATGGATCAGCCACTCTTTTTGTTCAGTGATTGTCAGATGAGAGTTGTCCAATACATACGCGTCTTCTGCTTGTCGCAGCGGACTCTCAGCACGGGTCTGATCGATGTGATCCCTTTTCTTTAGGTTTTCAAGCACTTCGTCAAAACTTACTTTTTCACCTTTGGCGATGAGTTCGTCCACCCGTCGTTGCGCTCTTATTTCAGGAGAGGCAGTGACGAATATTTTCATTTCTGCATTCGGGAAAACCGTCGTGCCAATGTCACGCCCATCCATAACAATCCCTTTTTCTTCACCCATTTTCTGTTGAAGCAGTACCATCGCCTTGCGTACAAAACCAATCGCACTCACCGGACTTACTTTATCGGATACTTCCATGGTGCGGATCTCTGATTCCACATTCTCTCCGTTAAGCATTGTATACGCTTTGCCGGTGGATGGGTCCAGTCGAAACGATATGCTCACGGAGTCGATCACTTTGCTCAGAGCTTCGCTATCCACGACATCTCCTTTGATTAGTCCGTTTCTTAAACAGTATAATGTAATGGCACGATACATCGCACCACTATCTATATAGATGTATCTGGTCTCTTTGGCAAGGTCTTTTGCCATTGTACTCTTGCCACAAGAGGAAAATCCGTCTACCGCAATAATTATCTTTCTCATTCTATACCTTATATTAATAACCGAAATTTCTCGCTATGCTAAAATGATAGGAGAGTCCTGAAACATGATACTGAGCGGCTGCAAATCCGACACGATAACTTTTGATGCGTAGTCCGGCACCCGCTGAGAAACCGGTCAGACCGGCTTTGTCACCTACAGCTAGTTCTGTTCTTCTCCGATAGTTATAACCAATGGATGCATAAAAATTTTTGCCCGGCGTAAAGTCGACACCCAAGAGCAGGTGATTCAGACATTTCTGTGCAAAATTGGTATCGTCTGTTTGCCTGGTTTGTCCATCCGCACTTTGCGACGTGGTGAAGTCCCATTCTCTCATGTTTTGCAAAGTCACAGAGATTTTAAAAGGAGCGTGCGCCAACTGTTTGGTGATACCGATTTGCAGATCCCAGGGCATTTTTTCATAGACCTCGTTGTAGGAAACAATCTGTGATCCCATGTTTTTTAGAGCCACACCAAAAGAATATTCATTGTCTGGGTCATAATAACTCAGTCCGAGATCCACGGCAATACCAAACGAGGAGTAATCGGCGTAATTGGAATAGACGAACTTGGAACCGACACCACCACGCCATCTATCCGAGAAATCATACGAGTAAAAAAGACAACCTGCAATGTCTTTGATCGCAAGCGTACCGGTCTCTTCGTTTGTGGCTGTACGTCCGGTAATGGAACCGTAATCCATGTAATGAAAACCTCCGGCAAATGTGCCGAACCGTTCGGTGGTTTTGCAGTAGGTTGCAGTTCCTATGTTTATATTGGCAACATAGGCGTTGTAGTCCAAACTGAGCATGTTGTTCATCTCTTTACCTAATAAGGCCGGATTATGATACACCAGCGACAGATCATCGTCAATGACAGAAACAGTATTTCCACCCAAAGCGGCAGCATGAGAGGAGACGGGTATTTCAAGAAACTTGTAAATTCCTGAACCACTTTGTTGAGCGTTTACAGCAGAGAGTATGTGGAACAGAAAAATAAGAGGCAGAAAGATCTTCTTCATTGTTGTTGTTTCTAATCAGGTTTCAAATATACGCCTTTTTCACAGAATACACCGATGTTTTACGGTAGAAAGAACGTAAAATGAGTTTCTTTATTTTTTTTCCTCCGAGATATGATTGACTCAAATAGAAAAATAATATATTTGCAAAGTTTTTTACCGAAACAGGAGGATAGATAGGGAAATAATGTTTACATTTGCCCCTCAGAGACGGTAATACATAGTTAAACATACATATATAGGTTTATGGATATAAAGAAAACAAAGAATGCTGATTTGGAAAGTAAGAAACTGACTTCTTTCCTCATTGGTTACATTTTGGTATTTGCTTGCATTTTTGTCGCGTTTGAGTGGACCGAGCAAAAGGTGGACATGAAGACGTATAGTCAGGGTAGTGCTGAGAATGTGGATGAGGAAATTATTCCTTTTACAGTCCAAAATCTTCCTCCTCCTCCTCCTCCTCCAACCATTGCGACGGAA
>JAQUZH010000053.1 GCA_028691445.1 Bacteroidales bacterium
ACATTGACATTGCTCATTTCATCTTCCAAACCTATACGTACTCGTTTGAAAACCACCATTGTGTGCCGGAGGGACTGGATGAGGTTATCCTGAGAGTGTGCGGAAAGGAGAATCACGAAGTGGATTTCTTTTCGCTCATCGATCGGTATTCGCGGGCTTTATACGAACCGTTTATCTGGCATCTCTATTTTCAGGAAATAGACGACACTATTTTCAGTCAGCTGGAGTTGCGCACGATGCTCTCTCTCTTCTCCGGACATACCACTACTGACGTGGGGGATTATGTCGAGAAGGAACTGAGACGGCTCGAGCAAAGAGCGAAATCGAAAGTTAAGTCGCTGCGGGAAGAGTATCCTGACGTCGATCTGAAGCCTTTAAAGGAACGGTATAAGACGATTGGACTGCTTCCTGAACGCACTTTCTTATTCATAAGAGGACATAATATCTTTGACTCGCTGTGCCGATTGGGACGCGATATCTGTATCAATCTTCTGATTATTGAAAAAAAGGAATTGAGCAGTAAGAAAGAGATCAGTGATCTTTTTGACTCTACCTATTCCATCAAACGGGGGTTGGTGGATAATCTGCGCTACTCTTCCTATCCTGAAATCAATTGGATTGAGGATGACATCAAACTCTTTTTCCAAAACAAGGAGTCGGTTTCTAACCAATCGAAAAGGAAGAAACGTTAATCGTTGAAGTTCCACCCCAATCCTAACTTGAAATGGAACGGATTCATGGGGTAATGGGGCTGAATGAAGTAATCGGCACTGCCTATCGAACTGTTGACATGATAGGCCATCATATAGAAACGCATGTTCTTCAGATGCAAGTTGGCATAAACATTGACCATCGGATAATTACCGTTCTCCATCAGATTCTGATTGTAAAACTGTCCGGTAGCCGGCACATAGGAAGGTACATAGTACGTTGTATGATAACGCACATCGGCGCCTATCTGAAAGGCAAGCACGTTATTGAAGGCTTTGGATTGAAGATAGAGATTGTGATAGAGACTGACCTCCGGCACCGGCACCACTGATTGCTTGGAACTCTTCTGATAGACCACCGCATTGTCGAGATGGAAGATTCCCAACTTGAAGTTTTGATTGAGTTGCGCTGCTACTATCTGTACATTGTCGGTGTACTGATCCACAAGCGCATTGCTGTTGAAATAGATATGATTGGTCAGATTCTCCACATCCACCTTTAGTTGGGTGCCACGGTTTGGCAAAGAGAATGTGCCTCCGAAATGTACCTGTTGCTCTTTCTTCAAACTCTTATCCCAATAGAAATGGTTGGAGTGATAGTGTTCCTGATAATACTCAGGGGTCAGGTTCTTGATCGAACCATACGCGGCCAACTGTACAGTGTCGCGGCCGATACGGAAGGAAGTGCCCAAGTGTCCTTCGAGTTTGACACGACCGAGCTCTTCGCCCGCCACTCCCATTTCGCCAAGTAGATCAAAGGTAAAGAGTCCTTTCTTTCGACGCGCCAGTTCGGCTCCGATGGTTGTGGCAAACAGATTTTCTTTTTTGTTGTCCGTAAGGGTACTATCCATCAGGGAGTAACTGCGCATGTCATGTTCCAGAAACGCGGTGAGTCCGAAAGGAGAGTATTTATTGAATCCCTCGAGCAGAGAGATGGCAAAGGTATTCTTGAAAGAGTGGTATTGCGTCTTGTCATCCGACTGCAAAGAATCGAGGTAGATGTTCTGATAGAAGTTGGCCGGCAGACTCTTATTCAGATAGCGGCGATTAAAGCTCTCATATTTCAGGGTATGTATAAAGGAGGTTACGGGAATGAAAGTCTTGTTGAGTGAGTCTTCATCCATCTTGTAAAAACCTACGTTATACTGATGATTGAGAAATGCGACATTTCCATAGAGACGCACCCACGCATCTGTCATGTTCACGGGAATGTTTCTGGGTTCAAACTCCCGTTTACCGCCCGACATCTCTTGCGGACTGGTAATATAACGGTCGTCAGCAATTCCGCCATTTTCATAGTTCAGAAACGAACGGGTACCTATATATAGGTGTGCTTTGTAAGTGTCGGTATTGTAGCTGGCAAAGGCGGCAAACTGATCATGATTGGTCGATTGTGCTTCGTAATAACCGCGTCCGTAGATCAAGTTATATTCTGCACCAAAGGCCAGATGCTTATTCACATTGGTAGAAAACATCACATCCACGAGCTCTTCGCCTTCCCGTTTGTTGAGGTCACGATGGTATTTAAGCATCGAGAAAGGTGATTTGGTGTTGAGGTAACTAAGATTGCCGGGACGTAAAAGGTAGAACTCATAGGGATGTGCAAAGATAAACGGGGAGGTCTCTTTCCGGTTAAACCAAATCTTGGTTTCAGCCGGACTACCTACGGTACCGAGAAAGTTGACTGCCACATCTTTGTTTTCCACTAAACGTTCGTTCTGAAAATTAAGATCGAGGGTATCTACGGGCACTATTGTCTGACGTCCAAAGCGCTCATCAATCTGCCAGGCACGTGCATGTGGTCCTTTATATCGAGCAGAATCAGCTACACCACCAACGCTCCCATCTGATTTGGGCATGAATGCAGCGATAGAATCGGCAAATGCTTTCTTTGCCCGGATGAGCGAATCATTTTTGCCTTTTTTGCTGACAGTGAGCGAATCGGAAGAGGGCAAACCGGCAACAACAGGCGATGTTTGCTTCGCACGGGAGGCAGATTCCTGTGTTTCGGACTGACCAAATACAACTGCGACTGAGAGTATTTGCAGGATATAAAAGAGGAGGATGCGTCTCATTTGAGGGCAAAGATAAATAAAAGCGATGGTTTCATAAAGTTTTATGCAAACTCTGATTAAAAAACATACTTTGGGTAACTCATACGACTGCTTACTTATCGTAAGCGAAGTACATCGCCTTCCATCGGGATATACTCCTTGTCTTTCTTATTTATCTTATACAAATACTTCATCCGAACACCATACATCTGAGAGATACTGTGCATTGATTCACCGGTCTGGATCTCATGTGCAGGAAACTTCTCAGCGGCTTTCTTCTGTTTCTTCTCCAGATAGACCACATCTCCGCTGGCAAGAGGAGCATCGTAGGGAAGTTCGTTGTAGTTGGCCAATCTCTTTTTGTTGAAATCAAACTCTTTGGCGATCGATTCAAAGGTATCGCCCCGACGCGCTATGACATAGATAATTCCATTCGAACGATAGACGTTGTGCGTAGAAGTGGACTCGCTGACCGCAACAACACGCCCTTTCTTTACATTATCATATAGGTACAACTGGTAATCCTCAATCAGTTTGATCAGTTTATTTGCATATCCCTGATCGGTTGCATATCCGGCACGTTGTAATCCTTTGGCCCAACCTTTATAATCGCGGATGTCCAAGTCAAAAAGAGATCGGTATCGTGCTCCTCTGGTCAGAAAGAGTGAGTGATCTTCAAAAGACTGCGAAGGACTCTCATATTTACGGAAACATTCGTTTCTTGCATCGTCATCCTGTAAGATACTGGGGCCTCTCCAGTCATGGCATTTAATGCCAAAGTGATTATTGGCAGCGGTAGCCAGGCGTCCACGTCCTGCTCCCGATTCCAACAAGGCTTGAGCCAGCGTGATACTTGCCGGAATGTTATATCGACGCATCTGGTCTTGCGCCATGGGAGCATGTTTTCGCGTATAGGTATCATACACATTATTGGTAGAGGCTGCCTGAGAAAACTGGATCGTGAGAAGTGCAACCAACAGAAAGGAAAGTAATTTATGTCCCATATTATATTAAAAGATTACTGCTTTCGCAGTTCGATTCAACTATTTTTGTACTTTTGCAAGTAACATCTAATGTTCTTTTTCTTATGAAAGAAATGATTTTGGCTGCAAAGATAGAAGTTTACCAAAAGGAAGAACTATCTGAAGCATACAAATTATTACTTGATACGGCAAAAAAAGCTTCTGATTCAGCATATGCGCCCTACTCTCATTTCAAAGTGGGCTGCGCAGTGCGACTGAAATCAGGTCGAATCGTCACCGGCAATAATCAGGAAAACGCGGCATATACTGCCGGACTTTGTGCCGAGAGGGTAGCCATCCATCAGGCGACGGCTTGCTTTCCGGATGACCCGATAGAGTCTCTGGCCCTCATTGCTCAAATGGACGGACAATGGACAAAAGAGGTTTGCACACCGTGTGGAGAATGTCGACAAGTGATGAAAGAAGTTGAATTTCGCACACTTCATCCAATCACGATGTTACTGGCAAATGCGACAGAAATATATAAAATCAGCGGCATCGATACATTGCTTCCACTCGGATTCAATGGCTCCGCTCTTTCAAAATAGTAGATTTATCAAACACTAATATGAACAACTATGAAAATGAAACGTTTTTCCCCAATCAGGAGATGGATTCTTTCCTTTGCCCTCCTCTCCTTTGCTTTTCCCGGTTCCTACGCTCAGACTCAACACAACACCTTAACCGCCAAAGAACAAAAGCAAGGCTGGCAGCTTCTTTTTGACGGTAAGTCTCTGGATGGATGGAGAGACTACAATGGTACTGCTATAACAGGTCCATGGATGATTCAGGATGGTACGATCTTCGCAGAAGGTGGTGGTGATGATGCCAACGGATATATCGTAACCAAAAAACAATATGAGAACTTTATCCTGACCTGGGATTGGAAGATTTCCAAAGGTGGTAACAGTGGTATGCTGTATCATGT
The DNA here is from genome assembly GCA_028691445.1 of Bacteroidales bacterium. GTDB lineage: Bacteria > Bacteroidota > Bacteroidia > Bacteroidales > JAQUTK01 > JAQUTK01. Next base: position 4,715 of record JAQUZH010000053.1, read on the forward strand.
GGTAGAACGTCCGCAGTACAAAGTGCCATATGTAACCGGTCCGGAGTTTCAGTTGATTGATGACGTCAACTGGGATGGTACACTGGAAGAGTGGCAAAAATGCGGTGTGGATTATGCCATGTACCTGCCTGATCTGACCAAACAAAAAGTAAAGCCGGCCGGAGAATGGAACACATCCAAGATTGTATTTGACAACGGCCATGTAGAGTATTACATGAATGGGGTTAAAACAATCGAGTTTGAAGCATGGACCGAAGATTGGTTTGCACGCAAAAACAGCGGAAAATGGAATATGGCTCCAGAATATGGTTTGGCTCGCAAAGGTCTTATCTGTTTGCAGGACCATGGATACCCTGCATGGTTTCGCAATGTCAAGATCAAAGAACTACCCAGAAAGAACAAAAAAGAGATTCTTTTCAACGGAAAAGACCTCAAAGGATGGGAAGCTTATGGCTCAGAACTGTGGTACGTGAAAGATGGATTGTTAGTTTGCGAAAGTGGTCCGGACAAACAATACGGATATTTCGCCACAAAAAAATATTACAATGACTTCGATCTTTCGGTTGAATTCAAACAAGAGGCTAACGGTAACTCGGGTGTATTCATCCGCTCTATCGTTGAACCTGTTGCCAAAGTAGAAGGATGGCAAGTGGAAGTAGCTCCAAAAGGCAACGACACAGGTGGTATCTATGAATCATACGGTAGAGGCTGGCTTGTTCAGATACCGGAAGAGAAAGAAAACATTCTGAAAGTCGGTGAATGGAACAAACTGCGCATTAAAGTAGTGGGTGATCATGTTACAACTTGGCTCAACGGTGTTGAAATGGTCAATATCAAAGATGCTAAGATCGGTGCAGGTCAAGGACGTATTGCTCTTCAAATCCATGACGGTGGTGGAATCAAAGTGAACTGGAGAAACTTAGTCATCAAGACACTCTGATAAACGAACAAGATTGCTTGTTCGTTACATCCCAATCTTAATCAATAGCCCACTTCCAGACAATTATGTCTGGAAGTGGGCTATTGACTTTAAGAGAAATAGCATCTTTCTACTCAACAATTAGGTTTATTTGACTGAAACATGTTCTACAACATAATAATTATGACTACCTTTGTAGCCTGAATTAAAAGAAAAACAAATTCTACGACTCAAATACGCATCGTAGAATATTAATATTCAAACACATAGACTATATGAAATTCGCTAACGAGTACTGGAATCAATTCAAAGGAGAAAACTGGAAAAGAGAAATCAACGTAAGAGACTTCATCCAGAATAACTACACCCCGTACGATGGAGACGATTCGTTTCTAGTGGCTTCTTCAGCCAAAACCAAAAAAGTATGGAACAAACTGACAGAGATGTTTGTGGTTGAAAGAGAAAAAGGTGTGTACGATGCAGAGACCAAACTTCCACAAAGCATTGACACATACGGAGCTGGATATATTGACAAAGAGAATGAGACAATCGTCGGACTGCAAACGGATGCTCCGCTGAAGAGAGGTATCTTCCCGAAAGGTGGTATTCGTATGGTGGAAAACAGTTTGACGGCTTATGGTTACGAACTGGACCCTATGACCAAACTCATTTTTACTAAATACAGAAAGACTCACAACGAAGGTGTTTTCTCTGTTTATACAGATGAGATGGTTGCTGTCCGCAAGTCTGCCATCATCACAGGACTTCCTGATGCCTATGGTCGTGGAAGAATCATCGGTGACTATCGTCGTGTTGCTCTGTATGGTACAACGATTCTGATTGCCGACAAACAAAACTTCATGAAAAGACTGGATATTCAGGAAATCACAGAAGAGATCATCCGTCAGCGTGAAGAGACCAGCGAACAGATCAAAGCGTTGAAGTCATTTGAGAAGATGTGTCAGAGCTACGGCATTGACGTAACCCGTCCGGCACAGAACGCTAAAGAAGCTGTTCAGTTTGTTTATCTGGCTTATCTTGCTGCCGTAAAGGATCAAGACGGAGCTGCTATGTCTATCGGACGTACCTCTACTTTCCTGGATATTTACATTGAGAAAGATATCCGTGAAGGACGAATGACAGAAGAAGAAGCTCAGGAACTGGTTGACCAGATGATTATCAAATTGCGTATCGTGCGCTTCCTTCGTACACCGGAATACAACGATCTTTTCTCAGGCGACCCAGTTTGGGTTACTGAATCAATCGGTGGACAAGGTGTTGACGGACGTTCCATGGTAACAAGAACATCTTTCCGTTACCTCCACACCTTATATAATCTCGGACCGGCTCCAGAACCAAACCTTACTGTACTTTGGTTTGCGAATGCTCCTGAAAACTGGAAAAGATTTTGCGCAAAGGTTTCTATCGACACTTCTGCTATTCAATATGAGAACGATGATCTGATGCGTGCTGATTATGGCGATGACTATGCTATTGCTTGTTGTGTCTCTCCAATGAAGATCGGTAAGCAGATGCAGTTCTTCGGTGCGCGTGCCAATCTGGCTAAATGCTTGCTTTACGCTATCAACGGCGGACGCGACGAACGTTCAGGTGCACAGGTATCGCCCAACTACGAACCAATCCGCAGTGAGTATCTGGACTATGCTGAAGTGATGCAGAAATATGAGGAGATGATGCGTTGGTTGGCTAAAGTCTATGTAAATGCATTGAAGATGATTCATTACATGCACGACAAATATGCATATGAGGCTTTTGAGATGTCCTTACACGATGGAACCGTAGAGAGAATCCGCGCAACAGGTATCGCCGGTCTTTCTATTGTTGCAGACTCATTGGCGGCTATCCGTGATGCAAAAGTGAAAGTAATTCGCGACGAACGTGGTTTGGCTGTTGATTTTAAAATCGAAGGTGAATATGTTCCTTTTGGTAACAATGACGACCGCACAGATGGTCTGGCTGTAGAAATTACAGAGAAATTTATGGATTATCTTCGTCAGCACGAAACATATCGTCAAGGCAAACCGACTCAATCAATCTTGACTATTACATCAAACGTTGTTTATGGTAAAAAGACAGGTGCTACTCCTGATGGTCGTCCGGCAGGCGCTCCGTTTGCTCCGGGTGCAAACCCAATGAACGGTCGCGACGTGAAGGGTGCGATTGCTGCTTTGTCATCAGTGGCTAAGTTGCCGTTCCACCATGCTCATGACGGTATCTCTTATACATTTGCTATTGCACCGGGTGCACTCGGCAAAAACACAGATCACCGCATTGAGAACCTGATCAACTTATTGGATGGATACTTCACTCCTGATGGTGGTCAGCATCTAAATGTCAATGTGTTTGACAAACAGTTACTGCTTAACGCAATGGAACATCCGGAAGAATATCCACAACTTACGATCCGAGTTTCAGGATATGCTGTTAACTTTGTCAAACTGACTCGCGAACAGCAGTTGGATGTAATTTCCAGAACAATCAATCAAGAGATGTAAAACAATGAAGACTATTTCTACAGGAAAGATCCATTCCTTAGAGAGTTTTGGTACAGTCGACGGACCGGGGATCCGGTTCGTCGTCTTCTTTCAGGGATGTCCGCTCCGGTGCCAATATTGTCACAATCCGGATACGTGGGAGATCTCTTCTCAGCCAAAGTATCTGTATGAACCGGAAGAATACTGAAAGAAGTACTTCGCTATAAAAGTTTTTTACGCAAAGGAGGCGTTACTGCTACCGGTGGCGAACCGCTGCTACAACCTTCTTTTGTAAAAGATTTTTTTACTTTATGCCGGAGAGAAGGATTGCATACTGCACTCGATACATCCGGGTATATCTTGTCTGAAAAGACAAAAGAGGTCTTAGAAGTAACGGATCTGGTTCTTCTCGACATTAAAGCGCAGGATCCGGACCTTCATAAGAAGCTGACAGGAGTGACAAAAGAAAATCCTGTACAGTTTCTCAATTACCTGGAGGAAATAGGCAAACCGACATGGATCCGCCATGTCATTGTTCCCGGACTGACAGACAACGATGAACAGCTAGAAGCCCTGGCACAGTTCCTGCAACCATATAAAGTAATTGAAAGACTCGAACTGCTCCCCTATCACTGCATGGGGATTCACAAATACGAGCAACTGCGTATTCCTTATCCGTTAGCCGGTCTCGAGCCTCTTTCGAAAGAGAGACTGGAACATGCCCGTGAGATATTCAAACGATATTCATTCACTATTCAATAACATTGTACTATGAAAAGATTTGCATGTATCCTCTTGGCTTTGTTGCCTCTTTCATTGGCAGCTCAAAACATTCAGTATCACTGGGATTTTATGAAGGAGCGCAATTATCCCACTGTGACAATCGAAATGTTTCGCCCAGACAATTACGGAAGTACTTTTTTCTTTGTAGACATGGACTTTGCTGATTTCAAAGACATGAGCCTGGCCTACTTGGAGATATCACGAAATCAGAAGATCAACCAAAGCTGTCCGGTATTGGCACACCTCGAGTATAACGGAGGATTGTTTGCGGGTCCTAATTTTGGCGGACAGATCCACAACGCGTGGTTATTGGGAGCTGCTTATCCTTTCTCTGTCAACGCGGCAAACTTTGAATTGCAGGCTAACTACAAGCACATCCTTCGTTCGGGGAAAGAAGCCAATCTTCAGCTGACCGGAGTATGGGACATGCCGATCGCAGGCACCAAACTCTCCTTTTCCGGATTCATTGATGTTTGGAGTGAGAAAACCTTTTTCAGTAAAGACAGGGTTCTTGTATTGCTTACGGAGCCACAACTATGGTACAACTTCAACAAGAATCTGGCTTTAGGCAGCGAGGTTGAAATTTCGAATAATTTTGTAGATGATGATATCCATATTTTCCCTACATTTGGGGCAAAATGGACTTTTTAAACAATGAGAAATAAAATTGTTCTTATCACCGGTGCCACCAGTGGCATAGGTGAAGCATGCGCGGAGAAATTTGCTGAGCAAGGCGCCAGTCTGATACTCAACAGTCGAAACACCGCAAAAATATCCGCATTAGCGAAGCGGCTGTATGAGAAGTACAAAGTCAACATCCTCGAACTGCCGTTTGACGTTCGCGACAAAGCAGCGGCTACAAAAGCCATCGAGTCACTCACCGAACAATGGGAAAAAGTAGATGTATTGATCAACAACGCGGGATTGGTCATCGGTGTAGACAAAGAGCAAAATGTAAATCTGGAAGAGGCTGATGTCATGATTGACACCAACATCAAAGGATTGCTTACCATGACTCGCCTTGTAGTGCCCGGGATGATTCAAAGGCAACGCGGCCACATCATTAATATCGGTTCAATCGCAGGTGAATACGCTTATGCCGGAGGCAGTGTCTATTGTGCGACAAAAGCGGCGGTAAAGATGCTTTCAGACGGACTACGCATCGACTTAGTAGATACACCGCTACGAGTTACTAATATCCGTCCCGGCATGGTGGAAACAAACTTTAGTGTGATACGTTTTCGCGGCGACAAGAAGAAAGCAGATACGGTCTATCAGGGCATGCAACCACTCACTGGAAAAGACATCGCCGAAACGGTCTATTTTGCAGCAGCAGCTCCTGCACATGTTCAGATAGCAGATATTCTGCTGATGCCTACCAATCAGGCTACAGCAAACGTAGTCAGTCGGTCGTCAGAATATTAACATCCCCTTTCAAACTATACTTCTTTCCATCGGAGCCTGTGGCTTCGATGAAATAGAAGTAGGCTCCCGGCTTTACATAACTGCCGTTATACTTCCCATCCCATCCTTTGGAAGGATCATTCCACTCAAAGAGTTTGACGCCCCATCGGTTGACAATCGCTCCGTGAAACTTCACAAGAGACTTATAGACGACTCTGAACTCATCATTAACATCGGGAGTAGTGCCCGGAGTAAAGAAATTGGGAACGTCCAGAAAGGAGTCGCTGACCTTTACCGTAAACACCGAGGTCGAATCGACACAATATTTGTTACTTGCGATCAGTCTGACGGACTTGCTTCCTGCTTCCGAAAACGTATGCGTCAGGGTACTCATCGTCGGACTGGCAAAGCGTAGATCAATCTTTGAGAAACTGCTCTCATCTGAAAACTCCCACTCATATTGATTGACAGCCTCTTCATTGGCATTGGCGGTAAATTGGATCTTCACCGGGCCGGAGCCTCCCAGCTCCACTTCATCCTTCGTCTCATTTGGATTATCACGTTCCTCCATTTCAGTGGTTGGATTGGTGATCACCGCCCAAGGCTGATACACAGCAGAAGAGATGGTACGTTCAATACCCAATGCCTTGGCAAACTGATCTCCTTGGATTGTAAAAGTCGTGGAGCAGTAAGGAGCTCCTGCAAAAATAGTAGCTTGAGGAGCACTAAGCAGCTCCTTCTGCGTCTGCTGAATCTTTTTGTAAACCAAAGTTTCCGAGTCCCATTCCAATTGATCATATAGAAGCGTGAACTCACGGTTCAGCACCTGTTTGGTACCTCCGGCAGTATAAAAGGCTAACTCCGGAGCTGTCAACTGAAGCTGCAGTTTGCTGACACTGCAAAGATCAACGACCGAAGTATCCGTATCGAATGTCAGCGATTGAAAAGAGACAGGATACAAGGCATAATCGATGAGCCACACACACGTCTGCTTTCCATCAACATTGAGCACATATCCATATCCTTCCTGAAGTCCGCTAATGGATGAAGCAGTCACTGAATTCTCTGTTTTCAAGACAACAGCATCAGACAAAGCATATTTGTACCTGCTCCAGGTAACGTTAGCTGGGGCATTACCTGAAAAAGAAAGCGTGACATCCTCCATTCCATTACATAAATAGATGGTATTGATGCCGGTTGCTGCTGAGGGAGTATAACCGGTAAACGCTCCGCTTGATGTAATACCAATCTGCGCAAAAGAGACGCAAGCGAGAAGCAACATCATAGCTAACAGGAAAGTCTGTTTCATTGGATTTTGGTTGTGATATTCCTTTTTCAACGCAAACTTACTAATTAATTGCGTGAACAATTGTATATTTGCAGATAATTCACAGTGAATAATACAAAACGATATGCTGAAAATAAAATTTCTTTGCGGATTGATGTTTTTATTGCTTACGTCTCTCTATTCCGTTCAGGCGCAAGACATCAACTACCCCACAGAAACGATTAACGGTACGGAGTACTATATCTATCACGCTCAGACATCGGAAGGATTGTATGCGATCGGACGAAAGTTCGGAATGAAACCGGACGAGATTATTTCATTCAACCCGGAGCTCAAAGAGAATGGCGTGAAGGCAAACCAGCGCATTATCATCCCCGTCTATCGTCGCAAAATCAAAAGTACCATTATTAACATGTCAACGACAGATACCGCGACAAACTCGTCTGCCGTTTCTACTGAGTCGGATCAAACCGATGCTCCTACTATCAACGTGGCTCAAGCTCTCCAGAGATCAAAAAGGATGGGTGAAGTCAACGTAGCACTGATCCTTCCCTTTCTAAACGGATCAGAAGGAAATAGTACAACATCCTCTGTTCGTTTCATCGAGTTTTATGAAGGGTTATTGCTTGCTCTGGAGAATCTGAAAAACCAGAATATTTCTGTCAATCTATACGTTTACGACGCAGGAGATCCGAACGACGAACTGGCTTCAATCCTGAACAGACCGGAAATGGCAACAATAGACATGATCATTGGTCCGGTAAGCAGCGAGCAAATACCCGTTGCATTAGACTTTGCACACCGGAAGAAAATCCCCCTTATATTACCTTCCTCTTCGAGAAGTGAAGATGCGATGGATAACCCGTATGTCTTCCTGATCAATGTACCCAAAGAGAACCTCTATGCAGAAACAGCAAATCACTTTTATGAGACGTTTAACACGGCATCAATCACATTCCTTACGCTCGAAGGTGAGAATAAAGAAGATAAAGCAGGACTCATTGCCGCGTTAAAGACAAAACTCAAGAAGCATAACATCGCCTACAAGGAGATTACCAAGTCAGAAGAAACACTGCTTGAGCTGGAAGGTGAACTTTCGCACGACAATGAAAATGTCGTCGTTCCTACATCGGGAAGTAATCGAATACTTCGTACAATGCTCCCAACCTTGCGAGCAATCTCAGACAAAGACTCGATTGTATCTACCAAAATCACGTTGTTCGGCTTTCCTGAATGGCAGACAGAAAAAGAGTATATGGATCAGTACCATGCTTTGAACACGTTCATATTCAGCTCCTTTTACGACAATGTATTCTCCGGCGAATCGATAAACTTCTACAAGAGATTTCAAAGTTGGTACAGCAAAGAGGTATTACAAAGTTATCCGAAATACAGCATGCTAGGATACGACATCGGACTCTTTTTCATCAAGGCTTCCCATCTGTTTGGCGCAAAGAGTTTCCGTCAGATTGCTTCCTACAAAATGAAGAGTATTCAGACCGGGTTTAACTTCAAGAAAGCATCAGAGACAGGCGGATACATCAACCAGAATGTTTATTTTGTGAATTTCCGTCCTGATTATACCATTCAGAAAATTGATTTCAACGAATAAGATGAAGAGAGCCCTTTTATATGTATTGATCATCCTCTTTGCAACACTTGAAACAGAAGCGAAAGAGCGATTCAAACCTGAATTTTGGTTGGGCACCTCTCATGGAGTTACGCTCTCTTCAGTTACGCTCAATCCAAAGGTAAAACAAGGAATGCTGAAGGGATATAACGGAGGAATCGCAATGCGATATATCTCTGAAAAGAATTTCGGGATACAAGCCGAACTGAATTATTCCATGCGTGGATGGGAAGAGGCGATGGAGAAAACGCCACAGTATGCATACGCACGACGAATGAGCTACATCGAACTGCCTTTTCTTACGCACATGTATTTCGGAAACAAGACAAGAGGGTTTATCAATGCGGGGCCAAAGATTGGCTATTTTCTCAGCGAAAAAGAGACGTATAATTTCGACCCGACAACCGCTTTGCTCTCCATCAAAGAGCAATATGGTAAAAAGACAGAGCAAAAGTTTGATTACGGTCTCTGTATTGGTGGCGGCGTTGAGTTTGGCACCGGCATCGGGCACTTCGGACTGGAAGGAAGGTACTACTTAGGCTTGGGCGATTTCTTTCAGACAAGTAGCACTACGTTCTTTAATGCAGCCAGCATGCAGACAATCTCCATCAATCTGGTCTATCTTGCTCCTTTGACAAAAAAGAAATAACTATCAAAAATATAAAAGCACAATAATATGTACAGAACACATACGTGTGGAGAACTTCGTTCCTCCAATGTAGATCAAATTGTCACGCTGAGCGGATGGGTACAACGTTCACGCAAAATGGGTGGCATGACCTTTATCGACCTGCGCGACCGATATGGCCTTACTCAACTTGTCTTTAACCAGGAAACGGATGCGGCGCTATGCGACAAAGCCAATAAGCTGGGACGCGAATTTGTCATACAAGCTACCGGAGAGGTCAAAGAACGATTCAGCAAAAACAAAGAACTGCCGACCGGCGAGATAGAAATTATTGTCTCTACCTTTGAGGTGCTCAACGCATCGGAAGTGCCTCCTTTTACTATCGAAGATGAGAGCGATGGCGGCGATGATATCCGCATGAAATACAGATATCTGGATTTACGCCGCAATGCGGTACGCAAGAATCTGGAGCTTCGCCATAAGATGACTATCGAAACCAGAAGTTTTCTCGACAAACTGGACTTTCTGGAAGTAGAGACTCCGATGATGATCAAATCGACTCCGGAGGGAGCACGCGACTTTGTTGTTCCTTCACGCATGAATCCGGGCGAGTTTTACGCACTGCCCCAATCCCCGCAGATGTTCAAACAGCTGCTGATGGTATCCGGCTTCGATCGTTATTTCCAGATTGTCAAATGTTTCCGCGACGAAGACCTTCGGGCCGACCGCCAACCTGAGTTTACGCAGATTGACTGCGAAATGTCGTTTGTCGAACAGGAAGATGTGCTCAACACCTTCGAAGGACTTGCCAAACATCTCTTCAAACAGCTCAAGGGCATTCACATGAAAGAGCCATTGCCTCGTATGTCTTGGCACGATGCCATGAACTATTATGGCAGCGACAAACCAGATACGCGCTTCGGAATGCGTTTCGTCGAACTGACCGACCTTGCCAAAGGAAAAGATT
>JAQUZH010000054.1 GCA_028691445.1 Bacteroidales bacterium
TCGCCAAGTGCTTTGCCATAGATAGCCGCCATCTCCGGATTCCAGGTCGCTGCCAGACACGTCAGTGCCGGAAAGGCTGTACAAGAGTCATTGGTAAATCCGGCTCCACCCCACTCGTCCCACTTATTCTCTTCGCGGACTCCCATCGGACCGTCGTCCATCCATACTTCGGGAATGCCCAGACGTTGCACCCCACGGCTGCTAAACTTACTCTGCGCATAGCAAAGACCGACTTTCTCTTCCAAGGTCATGCGCGACAGCGCATCCTTCACACGCAGTTCGATGGGCTGAGTATCATCCATATAAATCGCCTGCATCTGTGCTTCTCCCGGCGTTGCAGCCAGGAGAAGCGCATTTACTCCTACCATTTTCATCAAATTCATTGTTATTCTTCTGCTTTTAGTTTAATAGTTTGGTCCTTTAACCCATCTGAAGTAGCTGTTAGTTCTATTTTTCCTTCCATTCCATTGTTTTGCAGCACCACCAGACACTTGCCGTAAAAGGCTTTCCTGTGAGGTGCTTTAAAGCTTTCCAGAGAGATCGGACTGCCATTGTCCACGCCGGCAATAAAAGCCGAACCCTTGACTTCAAAATTGACTTGGTTATCTGCCCATGGACAAAGATTGCCGTCTTTATCCAGTATCTCCACAGTCACAAAACTCAGATCGGTGCCATCCGCAGCTATCTCACTACGATCGGGTGTCAGACGGATCTGTGCCGGTTCGCCGGCTGTCTTTATCTCACGAGTAAGCACCTCTTTGCCTCCTTTGCGGGAGATTACTTTGATGCTGCCGGCTTCGAAAGGCACTCTCCACATGACATGAAACTCATCCTTTCCCTTCTTCTTCACACCCTGCGATTGACCATTGACAAAGAGCTCCACTTCATCGGCATTGTTGTAATAGGCCCACAAGTCCACAACCTCACCCGGCTTCCAGTTCCAATGCGGGAAGAGATGCAGCACCTCTTTGTCGGTCCATTCAGACTGATACATATAATAGACATCCTTCGGGAAACCTGCAAGGTCAATGATACCGAAATACGAACTGCGTGCCGGCCACCAGAACGGTGTTGGTTCGCCGATATAATCAAAACCGGTCCAGATATACATGCCACTGATGAACTCATCATTCTTTACCGCACGCCAGGCCTGCTCGTGTGTAGAGCCCCACGTCGTGCGGCAATTATCGTACGATGAACAAGAGAAAGTAGAATCATAGAAGGGCTTGTCCCACGCAACCGGCCATGCAAAGAGCGAATCAGAGGGCATGCGGTAATACCCGCGGGTCATCAGGGCAGACGTACTTTCCGTCTCAATGAAAGGCATCCCCGGAAAATCGGAAGGGACATCTTTGAAAGCATATTCATGATAATTAAACCCGATAATATCCAGTGCTTTGGCACGGAAAAGGTGATTATTCTTACTGGACTCGTTATTGCCGGCAGTTACCGGACGCGTCGGATCCAATCCACGCACGACACCGGCAAGTTTCTTCGTCAGCAGCGAATTGACACTCATCCCTGAATCTTCCTGTGCAAGCGCATTCGGATCGCGTTTCAGGTTGAGCAGTAAGTTGGCAGACTGAATATCCAGCGTGTCCGCTTTGGCATCTGTCCACTGTTCGAGCACTTCATTGCCGATGCTCCACATAAAGATCGAAGGATGATTACGGTCACGAAGCACCAGATCCGTCAGGTCACGTTCGTGCCACTGATTGAAATAACGGGAGTAGTCATACGTCGTCTTCCGTTTGCGCCACATGTCAAAAGCCTCATCCATCACGATAAATCCCATGCGGTCGAGCAGGTCAAGCATCTCAGGCGCAGGTGGATTATGCGAACAACGGAATCCATTGACCCCCATCTCTTTCAGTATCTGCAATTGTCGTTCTGCAGCACGTACATTGAAGGCAGAGCCCAGGCAACCCAAGTCATGATGCATGCACACACCCTTTATCTTCACCTGTTTGCCGTTCAGGAAGAAACCTTTTTGAGCATCAAACTGAAAAGTACGGAACCCCATCGGCGTGTCATACTGATCGACAAGAACACCTTCCTTACGTATCTGAGTACGCAGTGTGTACATCGCAGGATTTTCCAACGTCCAGAGCACCGGAGCTTTCACCTGGATCTCCTGAGTCACCTCCTGAGGATCACGTTTGCTGATCTTGACCGTCGACACACTCTTTGCAACCTCTTTCTGTTTGGCATCCAGCACCAGCGAAGTCAGTTCGGCGTCCACCTCATCCTTTGTCTCATTCTTGAGTGTCGTCACCACTTTGACGGTTGCCTGTTGTTCGCTGACTTCCGGAGTCGTGACATAGGTGCCCCACAAATCCACATAGACAGGAGTGGTCTTGACCAGCCATACGTTGCGATAAATACCGCAACCGCTGTACCAACGAGAGTTTGGTTGTTCGCTATTGTCAACACGCACCTTCAGGGTATTCTTTCCGGGATGGACATAAGGAGTCAGATCGTATCGGAAAGAGATGTATCCATACGGACGTTCACCTACCATAAAGTCATTGATATAGACCTTTGAGTTCATGTACACGCCTTCAAAATCAATGAAGATCTTCTTGCCGGAGTCAGCCTCCGCAAGTGTGAATTCTTTGCTGTACCAGCCAACGCCTCCGGGCAAAGCGCCACCGCCACAACCGGAAGGATTCTTCTCACTGAAGGTTCCCTCAATCGCCCAATCGTGTGGCAGATTGAGTTTGCGCACCACCTCACCGGCAAGCAGACGGGTGCTGTCCGCGTTTAAAGCAAAATTCCACTCCTGATTCAGACTTGTTCGTTCGCGGGGCAATGTCTCCTTCTCTTTCGAGTCGCACGAAGAGAGAATGGAAAAGGAGGCTAATGCCGTGAGTACTAATCCTACAGTTGTTTTCATGTATGTCAGAGTTTAATTGTTTGTTTGCTTCCATTGTAGGCTACCCGCTTCCCTTGCGCATCCGGAGAGAAGGGAACAGCTTTTCCTTGTTTGACGGATACAATGGTAAAAGTACGCTCTTTCAGCATGCCCGGAAATTCGCCTTGACGGGCTCCGATCTCCAGTGTCTGCAATGCCTCATCATAGGTGAAAGGTATCATCGCATACGCACCTTTTTCGTAATTATAATTCACGTCCTCATCTTCATAGAGCGTAAAACTTCCGTTACGGCCTTGATAGACATACAGGGTAATAGTTTCCGGCTGCTTTTCGGAAGCATATTGGATCTCCGGTCCGACGGGCAGAATGGCTCCTTCCGGCACGAAGAGCGGAATGCGCTCATACGGTGCTTCAACCGACAGACTCTGTCCTCCGGCGATGTGCTGTCCGGTATAGAAATCATACCATCCGTTGGACGCCGGAAAATATACGGTTCTTTGTCGCAAATTATACTGATAAACCGGACAAACCATCAGGGCGGAACCAAACATATATTGGTCTCCGATGTTGTTGACTTTCGTGTCTGTGCCATAATCCATCACCAAAGGACGCATGATGGTATAGTCATCAAAGAATGTCTTTCCTGCCAATGAATAGATATAAGGCATCAGGCGGTAACGCAGTTTGGTAAAATAAGTGATGGACTGATAAGCAGGATGCGTCTCCGGTGCTACATTGTACACCTCGCGGTATGGGAACTGACCGTGTGCGCGGTACAAGGGAGCAAAGGCGCCAAACTGATACCAGCGGGTTTCCAACTCACGCCACTCTTTGAGATCTTCGTTCTCCTTGCCGGTGCGGTCAAACACTCTTTGAGCATTGGAATAACGGTTTTCCACACAGAAACCGCCGATATCCATCGTCCAATACGGAATACCGCTGATGGAGAAGTTTAATCCGGCAGAGATCTGCGCTTTCATATCTTCCCAACGTGTCGCGATGTCGCCGCTCCAGGTCGCTGTCGAGTAGCGTTGCAGTCCGGCAAACCCGGAACGGGTGAGCAGAAAGACCCGACGATCGGGATCTTCTCCACGTTGTCCTTCATAGATCGCCTGCGCATTGACCAGGGCATACGCGTTGAGATATTCGGTTGAAGGACCGAGCGCTGTGGGTCCGCAGAGTTGTTTGCGATAATCCATGTCCGTGCAATCGCGAATGTTTGGTTCGCTGGCATCCATCCACCAGGCATCAAAACCCTTCGAATAGAGATGATCTTTCATCTGTTTCCAAAACAGTTTGCGGGCACCTTCAGCATACGCGTCATAGAAAGAGTTTACATAACCGGGGCCTACCCAGTCACGGATACTGTCCTTGATCGCTTGCTGATACATCCAGCCCTTACTGTCAAACTCTTTATAGTGCTCTGTGTTCAGATAAAACTTCGGCCATACAGAAATCATGATGTGCGCGTTCATCGCATGGATCGAGTCCACCATTCCCTTCGGATCAGCAAAACGGGTAGCATCAAACTCATGACTGCCCCACTGATCATCCACCCAGTATCTCCAGTCCAGCACGATATTATCCATCGGTATCTGACGTTTTCTGAATTCATTGACCACACCCAGCAGTTGATCGGAATTCTCGTAACGCTCACGGCTCTGCCAAAATCCCATCGCCCACTTGGGCATGATCTGCGACTTACCCGTAACTGTACGATACCCACTGATCACCTGATCCATCGACTCACCGGCAATAAAGTAGTAATCCAACATCTTACCCATCTCACTCCAGATAGCCAGCCTGTTCTGTTCGGCTTCAGGCACCGGAGTCAGCGCGCGAAAGCCCAAGTACGACACGCTTCCGTCAGGCTTCCATTCGATACGAAGTGAAAGACGTTTCCCCTTTTCCAGTGGCAAGGCAAACTTATAACTATTGGGATTCCATGCGGTGCGCCAACGTTCGGGCACAATCAATTCTTGATTGATATAGACTTTTACATAGCCTGCGTAATAGAGGAGAAAACGGTGCGTACCACTCTCGAGCGGTTCGATTTCACCTTCATAAACCACCTGCGAACCGCCCAACTGGAAACCTTCCGGCAGATTCTTAACACTCTGCATATCTTCATAAAAGATAGAATCTTCGGTTCGAACGATGGGTTGCCCGTTGGGATTTGAAGGAGTATACGTGGCGGTCAGTCCGCCGGCCTCTCCCTTCACATTGTAGAGTTTGAATGCCTCGTTGAGTTGCGCATAATCGCGCTTATCGCCAAAGCGGCTCAGGGAGTAGTTGTCCCACAAGACACCGTAGTTTTTGTTGGAGATGATAAAAGGCACAGAGACCTTGGTGTTGTACTGATACAACACTTCATTCTTGCCTTTGTAATTGAATTCGTCAGACTGATGCTGACCCAAACCGTAAAAAGCCTCGTCATCGGGTGAGTCAAAGAGCTGACGCATCGTATATCCTTTCGTCCCTTCCACTTCAATCGGTGTAAAGCTCTTCCCTCCTTCTTTTTTCTCACTCAACAAAACCTTTCCTTCCGCATCATAGAAGGGAACCGCCCCACTCTTCAGAGAGACCACAGCTTTGAGAGCAGTCGTCGTTAAGGCCACGGTAGAGTCGGTCTCCATGACAGCAAAAAGCGTTTTTCCTACCTTCTGTGGCACAGTTATCAAACTCTTCGTCTCCGGAATCTGTTTATCCGGAGTTGCGGAGACACGGATGATACGGTCATTGATCACTTGAAGTCTTACCTTTCTGACTTCGTTCTTTTTGCCGTCTAAGGAGACAACAACTCCGTCGCCCGTCGTGCGGATTGTCTGTTCCGAACAAGAGAATAGCACCAAGGCACACATGCCTGCCAACAGTTTTCTAATCATGATTACTTCTTTTTTATCCAGCGTATTGTTTGTATATTTTCTTTTTTCACGATCTGCACCAGATACATGCCAGACTGATAATTCTTTCCCGTACAAAGATTCTCCTCAACTCCCTGATCCATCACATTCCCTGCCAGGGAAAAGATGCGATACTTCACGGGGGTGTAAAAAGAGAGGTCGAGACGATCACCTACCAGACAGTCATCTACCTGATGATCGTCTGTTGACAGAGTCTGAACAGCATCCGAAGAGCTCTGAAGAGTGCCATAGGCAATACCACGTCCGGCTGTGCTCATAAATACCCGACCATACACATTCCAGTCTGCGCAGATCATATTCGCATTGCCCAAACCACCATACTGATGTTGGTCATCGTTGACTCTGACCCAACTCACTGCTTGGTCCGTCGAACGAAACAATCCTTCGACTCCATCCACTACTCCCCATATATAGACCGTCGGATACTCCTTATCGGGAGCAGGTTTACCTAAAGCTACCGCCTGACAATCAGCCATGGAGGTAATCACACTCTTTTTGGAAGCACTGTCTTGATAATGCACCAATCCGTTGGTATTGCGTGCTATCCACAGATCCCCTTTTCTGCCGGGAGCAATTGCGAGGGTCGGCGAACCGTTGGTACCCACGCTCAGAGCACGTTTCGTACCCATTGTCCCATTTGAATCGGGCGCAGCCACATACATAAACCCGTTTGCACGGCAATAGATATAGAAGCGCAAAGAATCGACCGGATCCGCATAGGGATGTGCACCACTGATAGTTGGGGCAATGGTCCAGAGATTGGACCAACTCTTTCCCCAGTCAGCAGTATAATAGAGCGCATTTGCATTGCCCGGTACAAACAAAACACCCTTTCCGTTAGAAGCAATTGCAATCTTTCCATCGGTTAGTCCAGTAGCCGGCACTGTTGCAAAAGCTTTCCAACTCTTCCCCTGATTGAGCGAATAATAGAGTTTCTTGGCATCAGCTGCACCAGATGAGCCCACCCGTGCCAGGATCTGGTTGTTTTGTGGACAAAAAGTGACAGAAGTGGAGGTTCCCATCGTCGGGAAGTAGCGACCGAATGCCGGCGTCTGAGTCAGATCCTGATGAACAAACCCATCATAATCAGCGATAATAGAAAGAAAAGGGCCTCCCGGCACACTACACATATCTAGAGGAACCGTCTCTTCCAAACCCTCCACCATAAACTTCAACGATCCCTTACCTGTAGAAGTCAGGTTGTCTGTACAGAAAACACCGTTGCCGGAGATGAAGAAGACACGTTTCGGATTAAACGGATCGATCTCCGCCGAACCCACCCAATGAAGGTTATGGCCACCAATCCAGGTGTTTCCATTGCGGTTGAGAATCAGTTTGCTTTGACCATCCAGCAAAGGGATCCAACTCTTTCCCCCATTCGTGGTAAGGAAAAGACGGTCGCCCCATGCCGTAGTGCCATTGTCCCAGTATTGCTGATTGTTCCAGTGACTAATTGTCGTTACTATCAAACGGTTGGCATTGGCAGCGTCCATAGTAATGCCGCAGTATCCACCACCACTGTTCAGCAGATTATAAGGAGAGATATTGGTCCATTGTCCTGTAGAGAGATCACATTTCATCACTGCACCCTGGCTGACACCCGGACCTGCTCCATCTGAGTAGGTAACATAAAGGATCTTCCCGTCCGGTGAGAGTACCGCGCGTTGCGGCATCATATTCGCAGTCAACGACGTATCAGGTAATGCGCTCCAGCTGGCTCCACCATCCTTGGAGACAAACAGATTAGCACCTGTTTGCGAGCAGCCCGCGTAGATTGTTTGAGAAGCCACGCCCTTACTGCCTGATGATTTATCAAAAAGGAGAAAACAGATCCCGTTTCCCGAGGGAGTTGTGGACACCGGAAAGGAAGAGACATTCGTCCAGGAAACGGCGCCATTCACACTCTTCCATAGCCCTGCCGAACGGCTTCCGCAAAAGAGGATCTCCCCTTTGTTGGGATCCACAGCAAGCCGTTCACCGTTCTGTCGCCCCACGCCATTGCCATGGACCTGAAAAGGAAGCACCTTCTCTTGAAAGGTATCCCCATAGTCGTCCGAACGGAGTATAGCACTAGGAGTATTAATATATAGACCGGCGAGCACATACAGTTTATTAGGTGCCTGCGGGTCCACAGCCATACTCTCCACACCCTGATAGGTCCACTTTGACTTGGGCACCCAATCCAACAAGGATTTCCATGATTGCGAACTTTCAATCCATCGGTAGGCACCACCCACATCTGTGCGGGCATATATCAGATTCTTCTCGGCAGGAGAAGTAATAATTCCGGTAACATATCCGCCACCGCCCATCTTCACATTATTCCACTGATAGTTTTCATCCCGCTCCACAGCATGCGAGGGGAGAATCAACGCAACACATAAGGTCAGAAATAATACACTCATCTTGCTCATGATACTACTTTTTTTAATTATCGGTTTACTCTCAAAAGTTCACTCTGCAAAAGTAGATACTTTGCGTATCTGAGAAGTGTTCAAATGTTTTCAATCGGTATATCAACGGAAATACAAGGGGGTTCAAATGTTTCCGGAAGGGGTATCATTTGTTATATCGCTCCCTTTTTGATGGTATTCTGAAGGCAACACGCCAAATTCTTCCTTGAAATACCGACTGAAATACTTCGGATTATTGAATCCTACTTTATACGCTATTTCAGAGATATTCAGCTGACTTTCACGCAACAGGCGAGCGGCATGATTCAAACGGATTACCCGGATAAACTCAATCGGCGACTTGCCGGTCACCACCATCAGTTTCTTATAGAGATGCACCCGGCTCATCCCCATTGCACGGCTCATCTCTTCCACTGAGAGTTCGCTGTCGGCCATATGCTCCTCCACATACTTTTGCGCACGTTCCAGCAAGAGTTTATCCTGCAAAGAGAGGCTATGCTGTCTGTTCTCCGGTTCCATTTCGACAGGTTGAGGTGGTGCGGACAACGGTTTGCCGCTTGCCAACGGTTTCTGCCTCAGATGAAACAGATGTCTGTATCGGAAAGAGACATACAGCAACAGAAGCAGGATAAGAACGATGACAACCGTTTGCACGTTCTGCCACACAGATGACTGCACCACAATAACGAGTGTCGCCTCCTCCTTGTTCTGATAGCCGTCATTATTGGTCGCTTTCACTCTCAACGTATAGGTTCCCGGTGCCAGATTGGCTCGGGTAATCGTATTTCCTTTCGCTTTCTTCCACTCAGTATCTACCCCTTCCAGCAGACAACTGAAGCTTACTTTCTCCGGTAGAATATAATTCATGGTGGAAAAAGAGACAGTAATCATATTCTGATGGCTCTTCAGCACAATCCGTCGCGTCATATCCAGAGGAGCCTCAAGAATACGGTTGCCATCATAGAGCGAATCGATTCGTATCGGTTGGTCAAATAACTTCAAAGCGGTAAAGAGGATACGAGACAGTGATTTGTTGTAGCTAAGATGCTTCGGGTTGAACCGATCCACCCCCTGGAGCCCCCCCATGACAATCTCTCCGGTAAAGGTCGCGGCTATGGAACGGATATTAAACTCACTGCTGCGGAGTCCATCGAGTCTGTCATATATGATCATAGAGAAAGAATAAGTACCCTCCTGAGGCTGCATATTGACAATTACATTACAGATCCCTTTTTGCGTAGTGATCCACATATTCTTGAATTCATCCTCTATAATGCCGCAAATGAAAGCATTAGGCAAACCGTTACTTTCATTCAAAACGGTCACCCCATCACTCTTTCGGTCCAACACATTCAGACCGTCACGGGTAGCAACCCACAGCAGTCCCCGACTATCTTCATAGACCTGATTGATATTCTGGCTTGAGAAACGTTGATTACCCTGTTTGTTGCCGTAGATAATGTCCGTCTTCTTCGTTTTCGGATCAAATACCGTAATCCCTAAGGCAGTGCCCAGATAGAGATTACGGTCGCTCCCGAAACAGATCGATGAAATATACTGTGAAGACAACAAACTGGACGATTCGTTATTATAGGTCACAAACGTATTATTGGAGGGATCAAACCGCTGCAACCCTTTTCCCAGGGTTCCAATCCAGAGGATGCCCGACTCATCTTCTTTGATGGCCCATATACTGTTGTTGGCCGGACTATTCCGGTTGGATGAATCGTGACGATAATGGGTGAACCTACCGTTCTGAAAACAATCCATTCCTCCCTGATAAGTGCCTACCCACACTCTTCCATCGCGCGACGCACATAGCGAGACCACCACGTTGTCCGACAACGAAGCCTCATCTCCCGGCTTGTTCTGGTAATGAACCGTTTGTCCGGTGGCACGGTTGACAGAAAAGAGTCCGTTGCCGTTTGTTCCAAACCATAAAAGGCCATGTGTATCCTCAACAAGCGTATTCACATCCTCTTCCAGATCAAAAGCAGAAGCCATCGCAGACGAACCCGTTCCAAACTTAAACAGACTCTCGGCATAATAGGCGACTCCAAACTTTTGGCTTCCCACCCATACGATCTGTTGATCATCACAATAAAGAGAAGACAAACTGTTTTGCGGCAGGGAATACTCATCTTTCGGGTCATGCATCAACGTCCTCACCGTTCCCCTCTTCTTATCAATGATCGACACTCCGCCATGATCCGTTGCCACCCAAATCAGTCCGGTCGCATCCTGAACGACATCAAACACGATATCGCTACGAAGTGGATAGGCAGATGAAGCCTTTTTGCCGGAATACGTCCATGCAGCTGTCGCAGGCTCATAGCACCACAATCCGGATGACTCCTTGGTAAAGGCCCAGCAGAGCCCTTCGCGATCCACAAAGAGAGCTATTTTTGAAAAAGAGGCAGGGGTAGCCAGTGGAAGAGCAGTAGCAAAAACAACCTTGGATTCAGAGCGATGCAGGCAGACCAGACGTCCATTGGAATAGACCAAAAGCATACCCTGAGGAGATTCACACATATCAACCACCTCGGCATCCGAAGAGGAATCAGCTATCAGTGCATCAGGATAGTTGATCCGTTTGCCCGAACGGCTTTGCCATTGCGTACATCCGCTTCCGCGCGCATAACACCACAGATTTTTCAGTGAGTCCACATAGGCACAAGAAATAGCCGGATCAATCGCCTGCTTGCGCAGATACGGAGCCAACTCTCTGAAACACTCTTTCCTTGTATCATAGAGAGAAAAGCCCGAAGAGGTACGAATCAGCAGGTTACCTTCCGTATATTCCTGCATACTCTGCACATAGTTATCAGGAAGGGAGGTTGTATCGCCGGGTATATTTTCGAATACCCGAAAAGAATAGCCATCATAACGGTTTAACCCATAAGCGGTAGCAAACCACATATACCCACGGCTATCCTTGAAGATTTGGTTCACCTGACTGTTCGATAACCCCTCCTTCACATCCAGATGTCTGAACATATACTTCTCTGTCGCCTGACCACGCAAACAGAAAAGCAATAAGAGTAAGATGAATAAGGGAAACAGATTTTTCACGCTATAGGTATCATGTAAAAGATTCGTATGCAAAGTTCGCAAATAATTAAAATTTCGCAAATGATTTCTTCTTTTTCCATGACTACACCGTTCTATTTAGGAAAGAATTCAGCGGAATTGTGTATCTTTGCCTCTGAAATTTTAAAAGGACTTAAACAAACTGTCATCGTCAATGGATCAGACAAATGAGCATCTTTGGTATGCGCTCTATACTGCTTCCAGAGCAGAGAAGAAAGTAAAAGAACGATTTGAAAAAGAGGATATCACCCACTACCTTCCCTTACATGAAGTGACCCGCGTATGGAGCGATCGCAAGAAGAAGGTCGTCGTACCGGTCATCAACGGGTATATTTTTGTTTGCATTACACCCGATGAGATGCGCAAGGTGAAGCAGATACCCGGTGTGGTCCAGTTTGTCAGAGACAAAGGTGCTCCTGCCATCATTCCCGAATCGCAAATGCGAAACATGCAATTGATGGTGGATAAATCGACTGAATCGGTTGAGTTTACGTTGGAAGAGATTCAGCCCGGCATCTCGGTACGGATTACCCAAGGCGAACTCGAAGGACTGTACGGCGAACTGGTAAAGATACGTGGGAAATACAAAGTAGTCGTGCGACTCGAAAAATTTGGTTGCGCCATGACGACGGTCCCAGTCAGTGCGATCGAAAAGGTATAAATGAAAAGAGTTTCGGAACATGTTCCAAAACTCTTTTCATTTATAGTGCAGGAGTTGATTACCCCCGTTGCAATGTCTCAAAAATCTCTACCGTCGCACGCGACTTGTTGAGCGTATAGAAATGCAGCCCCGGTGCACCCATCAGCAGCAGATCACGACATTGACTAATGGCAAAGTCCATCCCTATCTGATAAATCTTCTGAGGTTGATCCTTGTAGCTTTCCATCCGATCCAGCACCCCTTGCGGTATCTCCGTCTGACTCATCCGTGTAAAGCGCTCAATCTGTGAGTAAGCAGTCAGCGGAATGATACCCGGAATGATACGACAGGCAATGCCCGCCAGACGCGCACGTTTCACCAGATCCAGATACCTTTCGTTATTGAAAAACAGCTGCGACATCAGAAACTCACATCCCGCGTCCACCTTCTTCTTCAAGTTGGCAATGTCGGCATCCAGATCCACAGCCTCCGGATGTTTCTCCGGATACGCAGCGCCACCCATACAGAATTCAAACTCAGACCGAATAAAAGCGGCCAGATCTGAAGCATACGCAAAACCTTCCGGATGTACTTTAAAGGCACTCTCCCCTTTGGGCGGATCGCCACGCAGCACCATCAGGTTTTCAATGCCATGCTCTTTTAACCAGGTCAAATCGGTACGAATCTTCTCTTTGGAAGCATTGACACACGTATAATGCGCCATCGTATTCAGTCCGATCTTATTGTTCAGATACTCAACCAATGCAAACGTACGCTCCTGATTGGACCCACCCGCTCCGTATGTAACCGTTACAAAAGAAGGAGCCAATTTGAGCAACGTTCCCACATTGATACCAAAATCCACGGCAGAGATCTCATCCTTGGGAGGAAAGAACTCAAATGAATAGGTACGTTGATCCGTTTTAAACAGTTCTGTAATTTTCATATCTATTGGCGGCTATCTGCCGGTTCTGTTACATGAAGTGCACACACCACTATACTTCGTTATTAGTACGATCAAGAGCCGTTTCCTCCTCTTCTTCCTCCTCCTCTGCCGGTTTATCTGCTTTGACCAAGAAGATACTCAACTCATACAACAGATAAAGTGGCAATCCCACAGCCGTCATCGTAAACGGATCACCCGAAGGAGTAATCACAGCTGCAAGGATAAAGCAGGCAACAAACGCATGCCTTCTATAGGTACGGAAGAAAGACTTACGCACCAACCCGATCTGAGAGAGGAACCAGGATAACAGCGGAAGTTCGAAAATAACACCCATCGCAAAGATCATCATCAGGAAGTTATCCATATAGGAATCAAGCGACACCTGATTGACAATGTACGCGCTAAGGTTATAATCAGCAAGAAAACGCAAGGTCATCGGAAAGATCATGAAATAACCTAAAGCCACCCCGCAAAAGAACATGATTGTTCCGAAAACAAGCACCCAACGGGCTTTTTTCAATTCGTTCTCATACAGTGCCGGACTGATAAATCGCCATACCTCAAAAATAAGATAGGGAAAGGCAGCCACGACCGCAAAAGAGAATGAGGTGGATATATGAATGAAGAACTGCGAAGCCAGCGTGATATTGACGATCTTTACCTCGTAAGCTTCATTGCCAAAATCCGGAAAAAACGGAATTTGAGCGCCCAACATTCGGAGCCACTCATAGAATACAAAATCACCCCGGCATGGAGCCAGGATGACATGATCAAATAAATAGGGCATGAAGCAATAAAACAGGATGGCAAAGAGAATCAACGCCACGACTGAACGCATCAGAGTCCAACGAAGCGCATCGAGATGGTCCCAGAAGGACATCTCACCCATTTCTTCACTTTCCGGCATCTTACTTCTTTGCGTCGTTATCGTCTTTTGTGGCTTCGTCTATCTCTTTTTCGACATCTTTGACTCCGTCTTTGAAGCTTCTCACTCCTTTACCGAGACCTTTCATCAATTCGGGGATTTTCTTTCCACCAAAAAGCAAAAGTACAATAACTACGATCCCGATCACTTCAGGCGTTCCGAGAGCAAACAATAAAATTCCATTTTCCATTTGTATGCGTATTTAGCGTTTATATTTCTGTTATTTTCCCATTATGAGCGCACAAAGATAGAGATTATTCGGAAATAAAGAATTCTCAACCACGGATTAATCCATAAAGATATTCAATTTCTCTCGCCCAGCGGGTCTCATCGGGGGTTTCCAGTATCAAAGGAATACCATCCATGCGTGGATCATTCATCAGTATATCAAACAGTTGCTCACCGATAAGACCATCTCCCAAACTATCATGTCTATCCACATGCGAGTTGAGTGCTTTCTTTGATTCATTGATATGCATTCCCCTCAGATACTTAAATCCGACAATATCGTCCAACCGGCTGAACACCAGTTCGTATCCCTCCGGTGTCGAAAGATCATATCCGGCAGTATAGGTATGACACGTATCAATGCAAATACCTACCCGGCTTTTATCCTCCACACCATCGATGATCAGAGCAAGTTCTTCGAAGGTATTGCCAATATTACTCCCCTGTCCGGCGGTATTTTCAATCACAGCTATCACACCCTGTGTCTTATCCAACGCTCTGTTGATCGACTCAGACACCCTGCGGCAGCACTCCTCCACCGAGATCGCTTTCAGGTGACTTCCCGGATGGAAGTTTAGCCGATCCAGTCCGAGCTGTTCGCACCGCTGCATCTCATCCAGAAAGGCAGCTCTCGACTTCTCCAGACCTTCCGTCTCCGGATGGCCCAGGTTGATGAGGTAACTATCATGCGGAAGGATCTGTGAAGGAGTAAAGCCAAACTCTTCACACCGTTGTTTA
>JAQUZH010000227.1 GCA_028691445.1 Bacteroidales bacterium
AATACAGACCCCGTCTTTTATGATCAGATAGGCCAGCGATAAGGATTCATACAGATTTCTGAATTTTCGTTCGCTCTCTTGGATTATCTCTTTGGCTTTGTGTATCTCCGACACATCATGCACCACCGTGTAGCGATAGGCTTGATCCTGGATCAGAATATTCTGTCCGGATAATAACACCCTTTTTATCTCCCCGTTTTTGGTTGTCAGCTCAGCTTCTACATTAAATACCCTGCCGTTACTGTCTGCTTTTGACAAGACTTCGGCCCTGACTTTTTCAGGCATTATTTGCAACTCGGCAGCAGTTCGACCGATTGTTTCTTCTTTTGTATAGCCAAGCAATTGGTAAAACGCCTCATTTACTTCAATGTATTTGCCGGATTCAGCTTCACTCATGCTACAAGCTGAAGGATTCAGGTAAAATGCAGTTGCAAATTTCTCTTCCGACAGTTTGAGTCGGGAAATGTCTTTGGAGACACCAAAGAAAGCCGGTTTGCCGCCCCATACACCATGAGCGATTCGCGTTTCAACAGCAATTTCTTTACCCTCTTTGGTGACTAAGGGTATCGGGCAAAAGTCTCTTTTCCCTTCAAGCATCTCCGTAACTATTTGAAATGCTTCACTCCTACGTGCTTCAGGGTGCACATTCAACACGGATACACCTTTCAATTCATCCAATGTATAACCCAAACGTGTAATTACCGTCTTATTGCAGTGAATAATGCCTCCCTGTTCATCTAAGACAAACAGGAAATCATCAATGGAATCAAAGAATGTCTCAAAGTTGGAGGTTATACCCTGAATGACGCTCTCTTTTTCATGTACTTTCCCCCAATCTTCCTTTAATTCATTTTCAATTTGCAGCCGCTCCGTTATGTCAACAACCGTTCCCAATGAATGGGTCGGTTTTCCATCACTGTCAAAATCAGATTTCATAAGCGAAAGCCTTTCATCTTTCTCGCGCAGTTGTTGCTCTAACAAAGCGATTCTTTGTTCTAGTTCTTTATTGGATTGGCTTGCCATCTATAGTTTCGTTGTTTCTCGTTCAATAAGCGTAAACAAACTGGGTAAAGGGAGCATATTGGTTGGTGCAAATATATGTTTAATATTTCTGATTACTCAAGATTTTCTACTAATTTATTAAAGTATGAACAAGGAAGTAATCAACACGCAACAAAATACAGTAACACCCATAATGATGGTAGCAGTAGAAAAGAGCTTCAATGTGGTTTCCGGACGAATATCCGAAAAACGGGTGACCACCCAGAAGTAAGAGTCATTGGCATGCGAAATCATCATGGAGCCGGCACTCATCGAAAGCATTGTGAGCAGTTTGCCCATTTCACTATCCAACCCCAACACGGGAAGAATGGGCATCACAAAACCTGCAGCAGTGATAATGGCCACGGTCGAAGATCCCTGCGCGGTCTTTAAGACAGCTGTAATCAGAAACGGAACAGCAATGCCCATTCCTGTTTGGACCAGAAACGCTCCGGCATACGTTCCAATCCCTGTCTCTTTTATCACCAGACCAAACATTCCACCGGCAGCCGTCACCACTAAAATGGGCCCCGCCTTCCTGACCGCTTTTTCAAGAAGCGTATTAATGGATTCAATCGTACTCTTTTGCAGTAGCAATAGAGAGAACAAGACTCCCACAAAAAGAGCAATAATCGGTTGACCAAAAAACAATAGTATGTTAGTAAGAAAAAACTCATCGGTCAAACCCAAAACGCTTAACAATGAGTTTATTGCAATCAACACGACAGGAAGAGCAACAGGAAGCAACGATTTGAAAACACCCGGAAGCTCTTTATCAACACGTTCTTCGATCAAGCTCTCTTCAGATTCATCGCCAAAAACAGAGTTGCGTGTCATCCATTTAGTCCAGAAATAACCAGCCAGCGCACCGGGAATGGAAAAGAGAATGCCAAGCACGATCAGGTATCCGACATTCACGTTCAGCATACCGGAAGCAGCCAACGAACCGGGATGCGTGGGAATTAAGTTATGAACAGCATACAAAGAGGTCGCCAAAACCACCGCAATAAACGGCATCGCCGTTTGTGTCTTGCTACTGAAAGACTTTGCCAATCCGCTCAAAATAATGAAACCTGAATCGCAGAAGATCGGCAGTCCGGCGATAAATCCGGTAATTCCCAAAGCAGCAGGCGCATTCTCCTTGCCTGTTTTAGACAATAAATAATTGGCTACGCTGGCAGCGCCACCAGATTCTTCAAGAACAACCGCAATGATTGCTCCAAAAATGATCAGCAGACCGATCGAGCCCATTGTATTTCCAAAACCCTCCTTGAGCATCGTGATCACATCGTGATCAGGAACCGCGACAATGGCCAGCAACAAAGAGACGATGAACAAAGAAATAAACGCATTCAGTTTGGCGACTGAAGTAAGCAAGATGATAAGCACAATACTTAAAAAGACAACGATGGAAAGCATCAGAACACTCATGGCTCGTATAATTAATAATAGTTTAGCAGAACGGTGTTATTCTTTTACATCCATCCGTTCAACATTCCGTAAAAGAACATCGGCTTGAGGAAATCATGTTTAAGCATCCAAGCAGCGCGTTGTTCCTTAGACATATCCAACAAGGAGAATGGGAATGTGATATCCGGATCTTTGTTGTAATCAAACTCGGCTAAGAGCACATGGCCATAGTCGGTCACAATCGGACAACAAGCATAGCCGTTGTATTTCTTGGAAGGCTCGTTGCCTTTCATCACATCAATCAGGTTGTGTACCGCAATAGGCAACTGTTTGCGAACGGCAGCACTGGTTTTGCTGGTCGGGATACCGGCTACGTCGCCCAGACTGACAATATTGGGATAGGTCTTGTGAATCAGCGTTTCCTGATCCACCATCACCCAACCATCGGCAGCAGTTTGCCTTCGGTCCACGACAAGCCGGACTGTTTGACGAAGTCGGGCGCTGACTGTGGAGGCACAAAGCTCAAGAAGTCATACTTTTCCACCAAAGGTGTAACGACTTTCTTTTCCACTTCTACTTCACGACCTTTCGCTTCATCAAACTCCATCACCATCGTCTTTTCATGCTTTTCCAGATGCACTTGTTTGCTGGCCGTGTCAATACCTTTCACACGATGATTGACTTGCAGACCAATATGACGTTCGTTGTAGATCTCCAGCAAACGGGGAGTAT
>JAQUZH010000228.1 GCA_028691445.1 Bacteroidales bacterium
TTCTACTCTGCCTTGGGGAAAAGTGCCTTTGGTGCCGAACTGCGGCATGAAGGTGTGCTGAGCAATAATCTCGGCGAACCGATGAAATCAACACTCCCAGTCCCCTTTGAGTCCGGAAAACTCTACACAAAGAGTGCAAACAGAACGAACATAAGTTATTTTCTGGAACATAACTTTCTGTTTGAACAACTCACCCTCTCCTTAGGGACAATGGCACTCTACAACACAGCGTTTGACAACAATCTCCACTTCTATCCGGGAGTAGATGGAAGTTACCGTTTTGGAGATAACATCACTCTCTATGCCTCATGGAATACATCCATGCGGATGCCTACCTTTACTGATTTGTATTATAAGAGTGCAACCAACGGAGGAAACCCCCATCTGAAACCGGAAGAATCTCAGGCTTTTGAGGTCGGCATAAAGTATCAGACACCACTCATACAAGGACATCTTACCAGCTATTACCGTCAAGGAAGTGATCTGATTGATTGGGTAAGGGTGCATCCCGACAGTATATGGAGATCTGTCAATCATACTTCCATTAACACCTTTGGAGTAGAAAGTTCACTGCGGCTTTCCTTCAGCGAACTATTAGGAAAAGAGAGTTTGCTACAATCCATGCAAGTTGGATATGCCTGGATCACGCAAGATAAAAAGAGCAGTTATGAATCGCAATATGCAATGGATTATCTGAAGTATAAGTTTTCCGCTGCTCTTGATCACAAGATATGGAAAGGGATCACTGCCCATTGGCAATTTCGCTGGCAAAAACGAGAAGGTACTTTCGCGCAGATCAGCAAGGGTGTCACAACAGTAAAACCTTATCGTGCGTATAGTCTGGTGGATCTTCGAATGAATTATTCTGTTCGTCAGTGGCAGTTCTTTGGAGAATTCAATAATCTTTTGAACACGACCTATTACGATCTGGGGAATATAACACAGCCCGGCTTTTGGGGCCGGGCTGGTGTGAAATATGCCATTACATGGAAGTAAGTCTATCGTATTACATACCGTAACTCATTGACGAAATGTATTCATATAGATTACTTGCTACTCCCAATACCAGGATTCCTGCAGTTGTAATAATCAAGGCAAGTCGAGTATAATTATCTGATCTGAACGATGCAATGGGTGCATCGTTCGGATTGATAAACATTGCTTTTACAACTAGCAGATAGTAATATAAGGAAATGACGGTATTGATCAAAGCGATAAATACCAGCACGTAAAACTCCTTTTCCATTGCAGCTGCAAACACAAAGAATTTACTAAAGAAACCTGCAAAAGGAGGAATACCTGCCAGTGAGAACAAGGCAAACATCATCACCACGCTCAAGCGGGGATTCGTTTGGTAAAACCCATTGTAATCACTGATATTTATTTTGCCACTACGATGTTCGACAATAGAAATCACAGCAAAAGCAGCCAAATTTGAAAACAGATATACCAAGAGAAAGTACACCAACGAGGTCATACCCAAAGCGGTTCCACCAATCGCGCCCAACATAATATATCCTGCCTGAGAAATGGATGAATACGCGAAGAAGCGTTTCAGATTCTTTTGGCGGATGGCAAATAAGTTGGCCACAGTAATGGAAAGAGCGATTGTGGCAAAGAGAATAGCTTGCCATTGAACCATCAATCCACCAAAGACCTTATACAGAAGAGTAAGCAACACAAAGGCTCCTGATGCTTTTGAAACAACAGAAAGATAAGCTGTTACAGTCGTTGGTGCGCCTTCGTAAGAATCCGGAGCCCATTGATGGAATGGAACCAGCGATATTTTAAAGAACAACCCTACCACAAAGAAGCCAAAAGCCATGATTTGAAGAGGATTAGCTGTTATTCCGGCAGGTATATCATTAAAATATAACGTACCTACAGATCCATAGATCAAAGAGATACCATACAAAGAAAGACCTGAAGCAAAAGCGGCAGTAAGAATATATTTGGCTCCAGCTTCTGCCGAAACTTTCTTATATTTGTCAAAAGCAATGAGGCAAGCCATTGGAATAGATGCTGTTTCCAGTCCGATGAAGTACATCAGGAAGTTACCTGCAGAAAGCATGAAATACATACCCAGCAAAGTCGATAACGTCAGAAAAAAGAATTCTCCACGCTTATGAACCGTACCTTCACTCTTTAACCAGTTTGACGATAAAAGAAAAACAATCAGCGTTCCAATATTCAAAATTGACTTGAGAAATGTGTTCATTTCATTGAACTGATACATACCTCCAAAGGCCTCACCTGCTCCTCTGGGCAGAAGAAGCAAAGCGGTGTGTATCGCAAATAAACCACATGCAACAGGCTGAAAGTAATTCAATGCTTTCTTGCCGGCAAACAGGTCATATAGAAAAAGGACGACCATTAATACAATTAACGAGATCTCCTCGTGCATGTACAAAAAATTGCTATAATTCATATTCTAATTATATTACAAATAACTCAAGACTCTCACGTATCATATCACTCATCCAAAGCGGGGCGACTCCGATTGCTACAATGGCAACAATCAGGGTTATTACTGAAAGACGCTCGTACCATACTGCATCGGTAAGTTTGGTGTGTTCTTCATTAACGATTCCTCCATACAATAATTTGCCAACAACACGAAGGATGTAAACCGCAGTAATAACAATAGATGAAGTGCCAACAATAACCAGAACACGATGGAATACATCTGTGTGTTCAAATGATCCCACGAAAATAGTCATCTCGGCAACGAAACCACTTAATCCCGGCAAACCTAAAGAAGCCAAACCAGCTATCACATAACAGCTCCCGAGGAAAGGCATAATTTTCATCAAACCACCCATCAAACGAATATCACGGGTATGAGTACGTCCATAAATCATACCAATCAACGCAAAGAAGAGCGCTGTCATCAAACCGTGGCTCAGCATTTGAAGTACGGCTCCTGTCATGGCAGTTGTATTAAACATCAGGATAGCAAACAACACCATACCGCAATGGCTTACAGAACTGTAGGCATTGATATATTTCAGGTCAGTCTGAACACATGCTGAATAGGCACCATAGACCACGCTTATGCCTGTAAGAATCAAAAAGATCCAGGCCATTTCATGGGCTGCTTCAGGCATCAGAGAAATGGCAACACGATAACAGCCATAACCTCCCAACTTCATCAACACTCCTGCATGAAGCATGGAAACT
>JAQUZH010000229.1 GCA_028691445.1 Bacteroidales bacterium
AACTGCTTCAATAATACGGTTGTTTGCTTGATGCGGAACAAACCATTTGATATCATTGTTTGTCAAAGCATTGCGTTCCATTATATCCACAGAAACCTGCGACATACTGGATACAGCATACTTATAGACCGTTTTGCCTTCCTGATAAATGAAGTGCTCTTTGTTGCGTACAGTCTGACGACTTGCCGGACTTACAGATCCTCCCGACTTTAAATGAAGGAATGGTAAACCAATTCCATCGGTATGAAGTATCGCATCAATCACGCCAAAATCTTCCGTTGTCGGCTCAATCATTACGGCTGCTGCTCCGTCACCAAACAAGGGACAAGTAGAACGATCTTCGTAATTGGTGATGGAAGACATCTTCTCGGTTGTGATTACCATCACTTTTTTATACAGTCCGCTACAAACGTAAGCACGAGCAGTCTGTAAAGCATAGAGAAAACCTGAACATGCAGCAGATAAATCAAATGCAAACGCATTCTTACAGCCTAATTTCCCTGCAATAATAGATGAAGTGGAAGGAAAAACATGATCACCGGTACTTGTCGCACAGATTATCAAGTCAATATCGTCCGGGCTTACTCCTGTCTTAGACAAAAGCTGCTTAGCTGCTTTACGACCCATATAAGAAGAACCTAACCCTTTTTCATGGAGAATTCTTCTTTCTTTGATACCTACCCGGGTAGTAATCCACTCGTCTGTTGTATCAATCATTCTTGAAAGTTCTTCATTGGTAAGGATATAATCAGGAAGGTATCCTCCTATCCCTGTAATTACCGCATTGATTTTCTTCATACTGTAACCCGATTTAATCTAATAAGGATAGAGATCCCTAGTGTTCATCTCTATCCTTAAAAGGAATTTTGTTAACTACCAATTATAACGCAGCTGCTTTTTCAATTGCAAGTTTGCCTCTGTAATAGCCGCACTCTCCACAAACCATGTGGAAAATATGCCATGCGCCACAATTTGGGCATAAAGCAAGTGTAGGAGCTACAGCTTTATCATGAGTTCTTCTTTTCGCTGTTCTAGTCTTTGACTGTTTTCGCTTAGGATGTGCCATTTTACTTAATCTTTAATTATTATCTATTATATTCTTTAGTTTTTCCCATCTCGGGTCTACATTTTCTATATCATCCGACTCTTCATCGTCGAAAGGTTCTTCTTCGCTCTCTTCAGAATCATTTTCATCCACAACTCTGAACTTGCGAAGCTTACTGAGCATTGGTTTATTACATTCACCCGTCGGATGAACGTGTTTGATTGGAATCTGCAAAGCGATAAACTCAAACAGAAACCACGCAATATTTATAACACCTTCATGCTCCGGAATAACAACCACGTTATCTCCATCGTCTGCATATTCCTCACCAAACTTGACATATAATGTCTCTTTAGTGGATACTTGAATTTTTAAATCATCAAGGCATCTATCGCAAGGAACCAATGCATATCCATTGATATCAAAAACAAACTCGAAGCGATCCGGCTTATTTTTGATTAAAACATGCACATGAAATACTCCTTTTGAAACTTCAGGAGAATCAATTGCTTGAAAGAATGCTTGATCCAAATCGAAATCAAGTTCTTGAATATCAGGCTGTATCCCTTTAAGAGATACCTTATATAAATCGAACTTTCCCAACGCTTTATATTTAGTTCGGCAAAGGTATGAAAATTATTCGTTAGACAGAAGAAAAAACGATCTTTTTATGCCACTTCTGCTTTCCTCAATTCAATACGAAAGGTCGTACCGGCATTAACGCTCGACTCTTTGACATAAATTATACCTCCGTGATACTCTTCTATGATCCTTTTCACAAGAGTCAATCCCAATCCCCAGCCTCTTTTCTTGGTTGTATAGCCGGGATTAAAAATAGTCTTATACTTATAGCGGGGGATTCCTCTGCCCGTATCTTTGATTTCTATGACAATGCCCGAATGAACGGAAAAGGTCGAAATAGTGATGTTACCTTGTCCATCCATGGCATCAATCGCATTCTTTATCAGATTTTCTATCACCCAGGCAAACAAGGAAGAGCTAAGTAAAACCGGTTGATCTATCTCTCCATAATGACAGGTTATAACCACCTTGTTGGAAATACGTTTGCGCATGTAAGTGACCGACTGTTCGATCTCCATATTCAAATCCGAAGGGAGCGGTTTGGGGTGCGAACCTATTTTGGAAAAACGATCTGTTATCGTCAAGAGGCGTTGAACATCTTTCTCCATATCAAACAAGAGAGAGGGGTCAACACCTTCCGATGCACGAAGCAACTCAATCCAGGCCATCAACGAAGAGATAGGAGTACCAAGCTGATGAGCTGTCTCTTTAGAGAGTCCGACCCACACTTGGTTCTGTTCTGCCCGTTTTGTCGAGTTGAGTACCCAGTAAGCAAGAAAAATAAAGAGAAAGATAATAAATAGCAGAATATAGGGATAATAGGCCAACTGCTTCAGAATAACGGAATCATCATAATAAAGATATTGGTGGCTCCCATCACCCAGATCAATATCAATCACCTTATTAGCCAATTTCAGTCGGGCCGCCTTCTTTTGTAAGAAATCTTCTGCTTTTTTAGATGGAACATCCACATTCACATTCCATAATACCTTCGAGGAGTCATCCAATACAATAACAGGAATGGTCTTATTTCCCTGAATGACAGATAATATCAAGGTCTGGTCCTCACCTGCCAAACCGACAGACAATTCACGGGTTGCTTCCGCCCAAATCTCCATCTTGTTACGTTCTTCATCAGCCAAAACAGAGACAAAGCGATTAGAAATGACTATGGAAGAGAAAGCAATGATCAAAGCTATGACAAGAAAGCCTATCTTCCATCGCCCTCTGGAATCATATATAGTATGCATGCAAGTACGTTTTAAAAAAGAAACGGAAAGATATTACTAATATTTCATTCCAACAAGAAAAGAGAGCTGCAACCTTGCTTCGCATACAAACAACCCTAAAAAACTCTCCTGCTTCTCTCTTTACAAAGAGTTCGCTTATACTTTCTGTTACTTGCTTTGCCAAACAGCACGAAAAAAAAGAGTCCCTCAGCAATAAAGCTGAAGGACTCTCAAAAAAGGGGCGGCTACCTACTCTCACACAATAAATGCACTACCATCGGCGTGACCGGGCTTAACTTCTCTGTTCGGAATGGGAAGA
>JAQUZH010000055.1 GCA_028691445.1 Bacteroidales bacterium
GGATATTTTGTCTGCTCCTTCTTTTTGGATCAGTTGCTTTAAAGCATCCAGATTCAGGTTCCCTTTAAACGGAACGGTGCTGACAGTATTGAGGGCTTCGGGCATGTGTAATTCCAATACCTCACCACCATTGATCGTAATGTGAGCCTTGGTCGTTGTAAAATGATAGTTCATTGGGACGAATGTGCCCTTTCTGACAAATGCCTGGGAAAGTAGATTCTCGCAAGCGCGTCCCTGATGAACAGGTAGGAAATATTGTTTATCGAAGATTTCAAAAAGCTTCTCTTTTAGTCTGATATAAGTCGATGAACCAGCATAGCTGTCATCTACTGTCATCATGGCTGCCATTTGTTTGTCGCTCATGGCATTGACTCCACTATCGGTAAGCATGTCCAGATAGATATCTTTGTTGTAAAGCAAAAAGGTGTTGTTGCCTGCTTCTTTGATTGCTTCTAGTCGTCTGTCAATCGGAACCAGGTCCAGACGTTGAACGATTCTGACTTTGTGCATTTCGAGAGGTATTTCCTCTCCTAGGTAGTACTTGATATTAGCCATCGTTTGTTGTTTGATGAGGTTAAAACTTGTTTTATAAAATTCGTCTAATAATACGTTTAAAGAATTCGGCTGCGAATATAGATAAAATGTTTTGCAAATCTTTTAATGGCCTTGAAAAACTTTCAACCATATCTGTAAACGATTCTTTTAATTCTTCTTTTAAAGTATAATAGTTGTACGAAATGTATATCTTTGTTGCGTGTAAATGAAAAATAATCCCAAAACAGGAGGGAGGCCCTGCTTTTTATAACCTGTTTAAGATTGTTTGTTTGGGAGCTATTGTGAATTTCCGGTAAGTAGTTTTTAAAAATTGATTATTTAAATGCAATGATACAGTTCTATCCCTACTATATACTATAGGTGTATGAAACGACAAAAACAAATGATGAAGGTTGTTATCAGTTCTTTTTCACTCTTCATTTTATCGTTCGTTTTGGTATTGACTTCCGGATGTAGCCGTTCGGAGAATGATGTGATAAGCTGGCCGGCTGGTAAGCTTGATAAAGAATATGTACAAAAGCTCAAAGGATTCTTTGATTACAAAAAAACGCTTTTAGCTGCTGAGGGAATCTCTGATGCGGAGTTTATTTCCTTAAGCACAGACTCGGCCTGGAGTTTGAGCGAAACCAACCGAAACATACTAAAACTGCTTCGTAATCGTCTTACTGCGCCGATAGGCACTACTCTTCTGCAAAAGGTCATCACGCTTCAGGATGTTGCTATTTATATGAATAACACCTATGGGGGTACTGTCGGTGGATTTGTCAGCGTTGCGGCTGATGTAAAATGTTTGTCTACGATGCATGATGTGTATTGGGGAATGCGTTTGGACTATCCAGGTACAAAGTTCTTGCCTGAGGGTGCAGGTTATGCTGTGTTGCGTTTTACCAGTAGTAAAACAGACATGCTGAATGTGCCCTTTTGTGTGGAGATGGGTGGCTCTTATGCGCATGCATGGCCAAATACCGGAGGAGGATTTACTTCTTCATCTCTTGGAAAAGGGGGTGTGCCGGAATACGCGTTCAGTAATTATTTTGCACCCAATCAGGGAGGTGAATTATACGAGGTAACGACATTGGGGTATGAGATTTTACGTGCTACTTATAAAGGTACAAAGTGGGTTACGACCGAACCGTCCACTCATGCTGCAAAAAGCGCGGCTGTTGGACCAAGTCTGGTACGAAACGGGATGTATGGAAAGTATGAAAACGGCTATTATCCCTTGCTGTGTTATCAGGGAGGTGTGATGAAAATTCAGATTACTGAGGATGACGTCCGCGAGTATGAGGGAGCGGAGTATTATATTAGTTCGACGGCAGATTATCTTGGTAAAAATTGTAGGGTGTGGAACGGTGATGCAGATTATTATTTTCTTACCTATGTAGGAGAGGGGGAGTCTGCGTTGCCTGGCTTTGAGTGTGTAGAGAAGAATGTGTTTGGTAAGTTGGTTCCTATTCGTGAGCTGTCCAATTTCAGAGAAGAAATAAGCAACACACATGAGCATAACCATTAAATAAGGTAACGCCTCTGCTTTGCGAGACAGAAAGCATACTTTTCCCCATCTTATCAATGATTGAGGAGATGAAATAAAGGTGCTACTTAAGCGGTAGCATCGTGCGGCTTATTTCTGATAGACGCGGATATAGTCAATCTCGTATTTCATCGGGAGTGCCTGATCGTCAATGATGCCGCCGTTGGTGCCGCCTATCGCCAAGTTTAACAGGATGTAATGTTTTTGTTGAAAGGGATTCGTGCCTTGACCAATACGTCCGTTTACTGTGTTGGAAAGTGGTGTCTCGTTGAGCAATTCATTATCGAGGTATAATTTGATGGCTTGTTCGTCCCAATCCATTCTCCAGATATGAAACTTATCGGCCCACTGGCTGTCTTTGGCTGTAAAATGGCTGTAAGGTATCTTTTTGCTATCCCACATGGCATCGTAGGGTTTGTCTTTTCCCCAAGCTGTGTTGGCCAGAATGTGAGGAATGCCTTTGATATGGTAATACTCCATGATATCGATCTCGCCGCAGGAAGGCCATTGCATGCCACGTCCCAAGGTCCAGATGGCCGGCCATGATCCTTTTGCCACCGGTATGCGGGCTTTTACCTCAAAACGACCATAGAGAAATTCCCTCTTTCGGGCTGTAGTGACTGATGAGGAGGTGTATTCGATGTATTCTCGCTTTTTCCGCCAGTCTCTGCTACCCTCTTCATAGAGCGGGTTCTTTCTGTTCTCTTTCCGGGCCTCGATGATCAGACATCCGCCTTTGCAGTTGGCATTGTCCGGCTGGTACCACTGAGCCTCTTCGTTACGCTCAAATCCCTTTTCATAATTCCAAATAGAGCTGTCCAACTTGCCTTCCGTGTCGAACTCATCGCTCCATACTAATTTCCACTCTTTGTTTTTTTGTGCAAAAAGGCTTCCCGAAAGAAGCAGCAGCATTAATAGCATACGTAGTCGTTGGATTTTCATGTTGTCGTTTTTCATCTAATGGTTTGTATTGGATGCAAATGTAGAGAATGTTTGTAGATAAACAACTAAACAAATCGTTATCTTTATAGGCAAAATGGATGTTTTTGAGTGATATGCGTATTTAAACGATCTTTGATTGTATATTGTATAAATAGATTGAGCCGAAGGTGCGTATTCTTGAGTGATTGTAATGGTTGTTTGTGTCGTTCTTGCTCTTCTGGAGCGTTAAATTCGAAGGGGTATAATGAATGAAAAAGATACTTATTGTATAAAAATGTAAAGATTAGATTTTTCATTTTGAGGTTGAAAGGTGTTTGATGTAGTTCTTTTGGTGTAAAATAAGTTAATTCGTTTATTATTGTGAGCTGAAAGTTTTGATTTTACAAAAATAAGTGTGTAGCTTTACACGCTATATTAACTATTCAGACTATGAAAAATTTGAACTTCTTAAAGATCTTTACTGCAGCGGCATTGGCCTTTGGCTTTGTAGCGCTGGAAGTAAATGCTTATGATGCCAATCGTATTCCACGTCCGATGCCTACCGGTACGACTAGTCCCCTTCCTGACGGTTGGGCGTTTAGAGATGTGGGTAATATTACTCCGCAATCAGATTGGTGTTACAATGCTGTGACGGGTCAGTATTATTTAAAATCGTATGGATGGAATGTATGGGGTACTGATGACCAGTTAGGTTTTATCTATTTCCAAACAGATGAAGACAAGCAGGTGGTAACCCGTATCATGGATGCTGAAGTGTTAGCTGGTACCTCTCAGAAGGGATTTATTATGATTCGTTCCGGTCTTTCTAATAATAATGCAGCCGTATATATTGAAACAAAGACTTCTAACGGGGGACAGGTTTGTTTCTGTTGGCGTTTGGATAATGGAGGTAGTTTTGCTTCCATAGAGCAACCTTCCGGTACAAACGGAAGTACAAATGTACCTCCCAATGCGTTTCCTCGCTGGATGAAATTTATCCGTCAGGGTCAGTATGTGACTGCGTTTCATAAAGATGACGTCGAAGGTGCTTCCTGGATCAAAATGGATGCGGTGAAGAAATTACAGATGACTGGAAAAGCGTATATGGGTATTGGTGCTTGCGAACACTTAAATGACCACCAGGATAATCCTGTGCCGGCCATTATGTTATTTGACAACCTTACTGTTACTGATATTGAAATTCCTTATGAAGTATTGGGCGATGAATCTGTAGATGCTGATTTCGCAAACTATCTGAAACCTGGTAAGACGAAGGATATCGATATTACGAAGGTCTTTGGTCATGCCTTGGGAGAGTATTTTACTGTTGAGGCAGAGTCTGTGGATAAGTCAGTTGCGGATGCTTATTTCTGGGAAAAGAAAGCCACTTCTGATCAGTTAAATAAAGATGCAGAGGAATGGCGTAAGTATGTTCGCATAAAAGGTCTTCGTGAAGGTGTGACAACCATCAAACTGACTTGTACCATCAATGGCTATACAATGAGTACCGATTATTCATTGAATGTATCCAATGGTCAAGCAAAACCGAAAACTGCAAATACTTCTGCTCCCTTTGGATGGGAATTGAAAAATCTGGAGGTTCCTGTTGAACCAAACCTAGTGTGGGGTGAACCATTTGTTACAAAGAACTTGAGCATCAGTAAGAAATTCCCGATATTTATCGGTAGCTGGGAGTATGATTGGGGTGGAATTGGTGTCGGCAATTTCTCAAAGAATGTAGGTAACGGAGATCCAACAACTGTAACAAGTTCAGAGATGTATATTTCCGGAGCTGAAAAATATGCGTTCCGTGATGAATTGTTCAGATACACGAAGGCTTCCGGCTATGCCAAAGATACAATCCGTGGTGAGGTGGGTGGTCCTTCAGGATCAGGTATTGACCTTGCTTTCTCTACAAAGAATGACACCGCTACCTACACGGGTGGTAAACAAGAACTCATATTTGTTGTTTCGAAAGATCCAAGTGGAAATGTGGTTTGGGATGAATGTAAGGGATTTTGGACTGAACGTATTAACTATACTGATAGATCAACAGGAAAAGCTGTACGTGGAATCCCATATTTAACCAATATCTCTGCAGGTGATTGGGTCTCTTATACAGTATATGCCCCTCGTTCTGGTTACTACTCGATTTTTCCTGTGGCTGCTTGTAAAGAAGCTAACAAGAGTATTGAGGTTCAGGTCAATGGAATTGTTCAGATCAAGAATCTTTCCATTACGAAAGGTTCCAGTGGTTCAGACTGGAAAAAAGGTGGAACTGATAAGATCTTATTGGTTCAAGGTAAAAACCAACTTAAATTCGTGGCTAATGATGCTACCTTTAATCTCTTAGGTTTCAAAGTTTTGTTTAGCACTCCAAGTAAAGAGCCGTATGCTGGTATTACTTTGGATAAGAACAAGTATGCGCTTCCGAGTCAAAAGGTAGATACCACGTTGATGACAGATGAAGAAAAGATTGCTTATGACTCCATTCTGGCTATTTATCCTGGTCCTACAGAGCTTGATAAGATAAAGATGGATTCTATTATACTGACTTATCCGGTTGTTAAATATTTCGATACTGACACTGTGATCAGTCGCTATAAGACTCAGTTGGATAGCATGCAGATTCCTTATCTGACAGCAGCTGATAAGAGTAACGCGTTGGATACTATCCGATATAAACTGACCGATTCGTTTGACTCCATTACGTTTGTTACGACTCAACAGCAGACAATGAAGCATATTGATGTGACCAGTTATCTCTTTAAGCGTGGATACGATCCTAAAAAGCCGATTGAAGTCTCATTGAAGATTGACTCTATTGCCAATACCGGTCGTGGCACATTTATGGGTATCATGCTTCGTTCGCTCTTGGGCGGTCAAGTATCACCAAACTCTCCTGCGGTCTCTTATGGAATAGGTTCCTTTGAGGGTGGTCGCGTAAGTTATCGTTGGGGCTATAATTACGACTATAAGAAACTGGATAATGAGAATATTGCTCAAGAGGTGTATATCAAACTTCGTGTGAACTTCTATGCTCAGGATTATCTGACAGTTTATTATTCGTATGACAATCTGTTCTGGTGGGAATTCCTCTCTGACCCATTGAAGGTTAGCTTCCTTTCTGACGGTGCTTCGGATAGTGATATAGCTATTGGTTTGTATCTTACAGGTGGTACTTTTGCTAGCGATGCTGTGCTTGCCCTTGGAAAAGCTAAGAACTTCACTATCAAACAGTATGAAAGTGTTGAAGAGTTTGAGGATTACCTCTCTCAGGACGATATGAAGAATATGCCTTTGAATATGAGTGCCACAACAGTGACGGGAAGTACTCCGGTGTCAATCACCTATAATGTGATCAAACCTGGTCAGGTGTCATTGAAGGTATATGATGTGTATGGCGTATTGAAACAGACAGTTATGGATGAATACAAGACGTTCAGTAAGGAAGCGGTCACAACAACAACTTCATTGACAGGATTGACTGAGTCTGGAATCTATCTGATGAGACTGGAAGGTCCGAACAATGAACAGTATGTCCGATTCAGATATAATGCTGAATAAGCTCACTTATTGATCTTATCAAGAGAGGCCTTGAATGAAAATTCAAGGCCTCTCTTTGTTCTGTTTTTCCTCATCAGAAAGAGCAGATCCGCTTTTTTTGATGAGTGTTAGGGGGACTATATTTCTGTTGTTAGCATGATTTCTCAATGTGAATACCTTAAACAGAAGAAAAATGTAGTATCTTTGCAACTCAAATGAACCCATATTAAAGATGATCAACAGAATACTAATCAGAATCAAAACGATACAAATCTTATATTCGTTTTATCAAGGTGGAAACTCAAATCCTTCGACTGCACAGAAGGAATTGCTGTTCAGCCTTGAAAAATCGTACGAACTATACAATGCTTTATTATATCTCATTGTACAACTTACCACTCTTGC
The DNA here is from genome assembly GCA_028691445.1 of Bacteroidales bacterium. Classification (GTDB taxonomy): domain Bacteria; phylum Bacteroidota; class Bacteroidia; order Bacteroidales; family JAQUTK01; genus JAQUTK01. Next base: position 6,959 of record JAQUZH010000055.1, read on the forward strand.
CCGTCGTCGCATTGAATATGGAAAAGTCAAACTGATGCCTACGGTTGATGAACTTGCTCCCAATACCCGTTTTGTTGATAATAAGTTTGCCGACCTGATGGCTAGAAATAAAGCGCTGCTTTCCTATGTGGATGAGAAGTCTTTCACTTGGGATGATAACTTTTTGAAAAATATGCTTGGAAAGATCATTGCTTCAGATATTTACAAGGAGTACATGGAGTCTGAAGATTTCTCCTTTAAAAATGATCAGGAATTCTGGCGTAAGATTTATAAAAATATTATTTTTGCAGATGATGATCTGATTGCTTTACTGGAAGAGAAGTCCATCTACTGGAATGATGACCTGGAGATTGTAAGCACTTTTGTGATGAAGACAATCAAACGGATGGATATGGAGCAGGGAGGAGAACAAGAACTGCTTCCTATGTTTAGAGATGAGGAAGATAAGGATTATGCCTGCAAGCTTCTTCGTGATGTAATCAAAAACGAAAAAGAGTATCGCGAGATGATCAATGTAAGCATAAAGAATTGGGACATTGAACGTATTGCGTTTATGGATATCGTCATCATGGAGGTAGCAATTGCCGAACTGATCAACTTTCCGACCATTCCGGTCAATGTTACCTTTAACGAGTTTCTGGAGATTGCCAAAGATTACAGCACTGAAAAGAGCAGTACCTTTATTAATGGTGTTCTTGATAACATCGTTGCCAAACTAAAAACAGAAAACAGACTACTGAAGAACTAAGTTCGGACGTGGCTATATTGAGTATATTAATTTTAAAACCGCAAAGTATTATGACTTCAACTATTTTTTTACAAGCTGCTGGTGCTGGATCAATGAATATGAATCTGATCATTATTGTATTAATGGTTGTGATTATGTATGTATTCATGATTCGTCCGCAACAGAAGAAACAAAAAGAAATCGCAAAATTCAGAGCAGGACTTGCTGTCGGCGATAAGGTGATTACTGCTGGTGGTATCCATGGCAAGATCAAAGATATCAAAGAGACTGCTATTGTGATTGAGATTGCTGATAATGTACGTATCACAGTAGATCGTAACTCGATTTATGCTTCTTCTGCTGATGCACAGCAAACAGTAAAATAAGTGTCTCATGAGAATGGACGAACTTAGTAAGACGCTCATTCAACAAGGGAATAAGGTCAGGAATTTCTTTGGAAGTCGTTCTTTCAAAGAATTACTGACCTTTCTTGTGTTTCTCGTTCTCTCTTTTATTCTTTGGTTTATCCAAAAATCCAAGGAAAGTTATGAAGCAACCTTTGAAGTGCCCATCAGTTATGTCAATCTGCCTGAAACCTATCTTCTATCTTCCAAACCGCCCCTCTATTTTCATGTCAGAGTGGAAGATCAAGGGCTTCAATTGCTTGCTTTGGCAAGCAAAAACTTTGCTCCGATAGAAATTGATCTGAGTAAAGAGGAGATGGATGGCTCCGGTGTTCATACGATTTTCTCAGGTAAGTATGAAGATATCATTCGCAGGCGTTTTAAGTCCACAACCAAACTGCTGAGTGTTGGGCCGGATAATCTCGTGCTTAATTATGCAATCGAGAAGGAAAAAAAGTTGCCTGTTACGGTCAATGTGGAAGTGCAACTCGAGTCGCAATTCTGTCTCAACGGCACGATTACAGCTCTGCCTGCTACGGTGAAAGCCTATGGAAGTCAGCAAGCTTTGGATACGTTGAAGGATGTCTCTACTATTTACTTTCTGAAAGAACAGGTGAAGGATTCCCTGACTTTCAAAGCACCTTTACAAGCTCCCGACGGAATTCGCTTTGTGCCCGATTTTGTGGATGTGACTATTCCGGTAGAAGCCTTTACCGAGACTTTTTTCGAATTGCCTGTCACTGGCGTCAATTTTCCCAAACGTCAGCGTCTCGTTACCTTTCCTCCCAAGGTACGGGTTACTTACTGCGTCGTGCTCAGCAAGTATTCAAAGGTCAAAGAGAGTGATTTTACGCTGGCCATTGACTATACCAAACTTATGGGTGAGCATCGCGAAAGTATTCAAAAGATCGATCTGCTCTCTGCGCCGGACTATATCTTTAATGTGCGCATCAATCCGGAGGAGGCTGAATGCCTTGTCGAGGAAATACCCTCTTCTGAATTGGAGATGGAGCCACAAAAGAATGATGTTACTTCTGAGCCAAAATTAGCCACAAATGCTTCTGCTAAGAAATAAGCTGAAATGAAAAAGATAGGAATCACCGGAGGAATTGGAAGTGGCAAGTCGGTTGTGTCAAACCTCTTCAGACTGATGGGCGTTCCAGTTTATGATGCCGACGCAGAGTCTAAGCGAATAGTCAATGTTGATCAGAAAGTGAGAGCAGGTCTAGTATCTCTCTTTGGATCTGATATATATAGTCCTAACGGACAGTTGGACAAGCCTAAGTTGGCCGGATTCATTTTTACTGACAAGGAGTCTCTTCTTCAAGTCAATCGGCTGATTCATCCGGCTGTGTCCCGCGATTTCTTCATCTGGAGTGACCGTCAAGCAACTTCGATTGTAGCCATTGAGAGTGCTATTCTTTTTGACTCCGGCTTTAATCGTCTGGTCGATGTTTCGATCAATGTTTCAGCTCCGAAAGAACAATGCTTCCAACGAGTCATGCTTCGCGACGGTATCTCGCATGAACAAGTACTCAATCGAGTAAACAATCAGATGACCGACAAACAACGAAACACGCTTGCTGACTGTACGATCCTTAATGACGGAATCCACCCCATAATACCTCAGGTGGTACATATCCTTCATATGCTCCTCTAATTTTGTTACGTTCTGTGAAATTCACTCATAAATGTGTCGTTTTATGTGTGAATTAAAGCTCCATTTATTTGGATACTTACGATAATTTCTATACGTTTGTTATCTTGCATCACTATCTAAACAAGATGATTAACTATGAAAAAGAGACTCAGAAAAAAATTGCACAAAGCCGAATTCAAGGAGTTGGGCTTTGAACTTCAGTTTGATCTGCCCGATTCGACTTTGAGTCAAGATGATTATCTGGAATTTTGCCTTCGTTTCTTAAAAGAAGCGATTGAAGAGAATGGTCTTCTTTGTGTGGGAGGAATCGGAGTAGGAGGAAGATTGATGATTGTGAAACAAAGTCGCGGATCTGTAACCGAAGAGCAGAGAGCGATTGTGGTAAATTGGTTGAATAACGAACCTTTGGTTCAGAATGTAAGAGTAGGTGAATTCAGAGATGCCTGGTATGGACCGAAATCATTGGATTATTCAGATGTCTTTATGCGCTGAAAGTACGAACAGGATAGTTCGCCTTCTATCGTGTATTCATTGCTTACATCCTTTATTGCTGACTCTTTAAGACCATGGTCATACCTCGTACCGGGTCTTTATTAAGTCAGCTTATCTGACTTATCGCTCCATGCTTTGTTTCCCCCGTTTCACTGCCTGCTTCACCCCGCACTTTTCCCAGGTTCACTTCCGCCTTTCTGCGTTTCCTTGCGTCGAAGCACGAAAAGTATCTTCATGAAATAATGAGGTTGTAAGTATAAATACCAGGGAAATTCTGTTTTCTGACGAATACGCTTTGAATTAACAATCTTTTGTTATTGTGCGTAAAACAATATGAGACCTTTGCTTGTATTGACTGTATATAAGACAATAAGATAAAGAGCATATTGTTCGTATTACAAAAAGATATACGCTAACTCGTTAAAAATAAGTAGAAATAGCTTTGCGGTAATTCAAAAAGAATTCTACTTTTGTTCGATGATCTAATTATTGAGAAATGAATAAAACTGGAAACAACTCTTTTTATCCGCATGTGTCTGTTGATTGTGTCTTATTGGGATACAGTGGAGATAGTCTTCAGGTGCTTCTTCTGGAAAAGAATTTAGTAGAAAATCACGCATCATTCAGTGGACTAAAACTCCCGGGTAGACTGATTTATGACAACGAGGATCCTGATAGGGCCGCTCAGTCATTATTAAGTGAATGGGTGGGCGTTCGATATGCCTATCTCAAACAGTTTAAAGTGTTTGGCGATCCGGATCGAACATCCAGACCGCAAGATCTGAACTGGCTGCAGGAGGCTGTAGATCTCAAAATAGGGCGGATCGTGACTGTGGCCTATTTGTCTTTGTTCCGAATCACTTCACGCAAGATTCAACCGGCGGCAAACTTAAGCGCACGTTGGTGTCCTGTTAATGAGGTTCCTAATTTGGCCTTTGACCATAATCAAATTCTCAAAGATGCGCTCATCGAGATTCGAAAGAATATTCGACTTGACCCATCCATCATTTATCGTCTCCTTCCGGCAAAATTCACGCTTCTTGAACTTCGTCGTTTATACGAGGTGATGTATGATCAGACAATTGATGTGCGTAACTTTCATAAAAAGGTGAAGCGCTCTCCTTATCTGGTTGCTCTGGATGAGAAAGAGGAAAATGTGCCTCATCGTGCTGCCCGCTATTATCGGTTTGATAAGGTCTCTTACAACCGTCATCTCGGACTGACAACACTGTAAAAATAAAAATTCTTAGTTTTCAAATAATCAAAAGTATAAGACATGTATTTATTAGGATATGACTTAGGAAGTTCTTCCATAAAGGCGTCACTTATTAATGGAGAAACTGGTAAGTGTGTAGCAAGTGCTTTCTCTCCCAAAAAAGAGATGCAGATTATCTCGGTTCAGGTAGGGTGGGCTGAACAGAATCCGGACTTGTGGTGGTATTATATCTGCGATGCGACAAAACAGTTGCTCGCAACAGCTAAAATCGATACGGCTCAGATTGGAGCGATAGGTATTTCGTATCAGATGCATGGACTTGTGGTTGTTGATAAATATCAACAGGCACTTCGCCCTTCAATCATCTGGTGTGATAGTCGCGCGGTACAATATGGTGATTCTGCTGCTTCATCCATGGGCTATGGCTTTGTACTTTCGCATCTGCTCAACTCGCCGGGCAACTTTACGGCTGCCAAACTGGCTTGGATGAAGGATAACGAACCCGAACTCTTTGAACAGGTAGATAAGGCCATGCTCCCCGGCGACTATATTGCCATGAAAATGACGGGTGAGGCTTGCACAACGGTTTCCGGCCTTTCTGAAGGTATCTCTTGGGACTTTAAAGAGAACAGGGTTTCCTCAGAACTTTTTGATTATTTCAAATTTTCAAAGGATATCGTTCCAAAGATTGTACCGACGTTTGGTGAACAGGGAAGGCTTTCTGCTCAAGCAGCTTCCGAACTGGGACTGAAAGAGGGAACTCCGATTACTTACCGTGCAGGTGATCAACCGAATAACGCATTATCTTTGAACGTGCTTGAACCGGGAGAAGTGGCTGCTACAGCCGGAACGTCTGCGGTGGTGTATGGTATCAACGACTTGTTGGAGTGTGATCCGATGTCGCGTGTCAATACGTTTGCTCACGTCAACCATACTGCTGAAGATCCACGTTTGGGTGTTTTGCTGTGCATCAATGGTGCCGGTATCTTCTATAGCTGGATTCGCAATTCGATTGCCGGAGGCACGCTGTCGTATGATGAGATTAACAATCTAAGCGCTCAGGTTCCTGTCGGTTCCGACGGACTCAGTGTGCTTCCTTTTGGCAATGGTTCGGAGCGTATACTTAACAATCGTGAGATAGGCGCATCTATCCAAAACCTCTATTTCCTGCGTCATGACAATCGTACCATTTACCGTGCTGCTCAGGAGGGAATCGCTTTCTCTCTGAAATATGGAATGGATATCATGGAAAGCATGGGTATGAACATCCAGGTTATTAAAGCCGGTGCTGCTAATATGTTCCTGAGTCCGGTATTCAGAGAGACTTTGGCCAATGTGACCGGTTCGTCGATTGAAATTTTTGATACCAACGGAGCAGAAGGTGCTGCAAGAGGTGCAGGTCTGGGATGTGGTTATTATAAAAACAGAAAAGAAGCCTTTGCTTCCATTCATTTATCTCGTGTCATTGATCCTTCACCTGCCTTTGCGGATGCTACGCTTCAATCATACGAACGCTGGAAGAAAGTGTTGAATGCGAGTATGACAAATAAGTAATTATCAGATAGTAGTAAGGTTCTATAAAACAAAAACGAGAATGGAAATTGTAAAAGGAAAAAAAGAATTCTTTCCGGGTATAGGAAAGATCGCTTACGAGGGAAAAGAGTCAACCAACCCTTTAGCTTTTCGCTATTATGATGCGGAGAGAGTGGTTATGGGAAAAAAGATGAAGGATCACTTCCGGTTTTCTATGGCATACTGGCATTCTTTGTGTGCCACAGGTAATGATCCGTTTGGAGGAGGCACGCAAAATCATCCATGGAACACTTCTCCTGATCCAATCGAACGTGCTAAAGATAAGATGGACGCAGCTTTTGAGTTTATGACAAAGATCGGTATCCCTTATTATTGTTTTCATGACATTGATCTGGTAGATGAGGGAACCTCATTTGCAGAGTATGAGATGCGATTGGCTACAATTGTGCAATATGCTAAGAGAAAACAGGCTGAGTCTGGTATCAAATTGCTTTGGGGAACTGCAAATGTATTTAGTAACGCTCGTTTCATGAATGGTGCTGCTACCAATCCTTATTTCTCATCAGTAGCTGCTGCTGGTTTGCAGATCAAAAATGCTATTGACGCGACGATTGCATTGGGAGGTGAAAACTATGTATTCTGGGGAGGTCGTGAAGGATATATGACATTGCTCAATACAGATATGAAACGTGAGAAGGATCATCTTGCCAGAATGCTGACCATGGCTCGCGACTATGCTCGTAAGAATGGCTTTAAAGGCACATTCCTTATCGAACCAAAACCAATGGAACCAACTAAGCATCAGTACGATTTTGATTCTGAGACAGTAATCGGTTTCTTGCGTCACTATGGTTTGGATAAAGATTTCAAACTCAATATCGAGGTGAATCATGCTACTTTAGCACAGCACACTTTTGAACATGAATTGCAGGTTGCAGTAGATGCTGGTATGTTAGGAAGCATTGATGCCAACAGAGGTGATTATCAGAATGGTTGGGATACAGATCAATTCCCGATGAATATCGGCGAACTTGTTAACGCTTGGTTGGTTATTCTTCAGGGCGACGGATTGGCACCTGGTGGTACAAACTTTGATGCGAAGATTCGCAGAAACTCTACCGATCAGGAAGATCTCTTTATCGCACACATTGGAGGTATGGATACTTTTGCACGTGCTTTGCTGACAGCTGCTGAGATCATTGAAAAATCTCCGTACAACAAGATGCGCGCTGAACGCTATTCTTCATTTGACGCAGGTGAAGGTAAGGCGTTTGAGGAGGGTAAACTGACTCTTGAAGAACTTCGCAACATTGCGATCCGTGACGGCGAACCAAAACAGATGAGTGGCAAGCAAGAACTTTATGAAAGTATTGTGAATCAGTATATTTAAAAATAATTGTGTACATGGAAATGAAGAGAATCAAGTTTATTGTACTCTCAGTCCTTATGGTTTCAGCTCTCTCTGCCAAGGCAGAGGAGCTGAAACTTTGGTATAAGGCTCCTGCTAAAGAGTGGACACAAGCATTGCCGCTGGGTAACTCCAGACTGGGTGTGATGGTCTATGGAAATCCGGCACTCGAGGAACTGCAACTCAATGAAGAGA